>CAZQRD010000005.1:0-65027 GCA_964595535.1 uncultured Flavobacteriaceae bacterium
GAACCTAGATCTAAAGTTTAGGAAACTTTTATTCTATCCGTTGAACTACGAGGGCAGTATCTTAATATATCAAAGCAATTTCAGCACACAAATATAAATGTTAATTGCAATATTGTGAAGGTAAATTAAAGAGATTTTTTATATTTATTGTGATATCCAAATCTTATTGATATGCCTGTTATTTCTTTGATTAAATCCACTGTTTTTTTTCTTTTTTTATTTGTTTTCAAGGCATCTCTTTTCGCTCAGATCAATCCGGTATTATCTCCTGATAGCAGGATAAGCCTACAAGTAAATACAGAAGGCCAGATCAGTTGGAAAGTAAGCTTTGATGGTCTTATTGTGATTGAAAACGCAAGTATTTCCATGAGCATGGATAAAGACCGGATGTTAGGTGTGAAGCCGGTTGTAAAGAAGGTAAAGATTGAAGCGAAACAAGAGATTTTTGAGCCACAGATACCCCATAGGGATGCCTTTATTGAAAGTGAATTTAATGAGATGAGTATAGATTTTAAAGGAGCTTACCGCTTGGTATTTAGGGTTTATAATGACGGAGTGGCATATAGGTTCGATGATTTAAACAAAAGGACCCAAGAGGTATACAAAGAAGAATTGATTCTTGAATTTCCGCAAGGCTCAGGAACTTTTTTTCCAAAAGAAGCGTCTATGTATTCACATAATGAAAGGATTTATCTGCACAAACCTTTGATTGAACTGGAAGAGGATGATTTTTGCAGTTTACCCGTGATGTTTGAAAACAAATCAAGTAAAGTATTGTTTACTGAAGCTTCATTGCATGATTATCCGGGAATGTTTTTAAAGCATGATGGCAAGGGTGCTCTAAAGGCAGTTTTCCCCAAATATGTTTTAAAAGCAGTGGATAATGAGAAGGAGTCTCCAGACCGAAACCAGATTTTGGAAGAAGAGGCAGACTATATTGCTAAGGTATCGGGCAGCAGGGTCTATCCCTGGAGGGTTTTTATGATAGGTGATAATGACAAGATATTTTTAGAATCAAACCTGGTGACTCAATTGTCGGGTCGTTCGAAAATTTCGGATACATCCTGGATCAAACCCGGTAAAGTGGCTTGGGATTGGTATAATGCCAACAATATTTACGGCGTTGATTTTAAGGCAGGAATCAACACAGAAACCTATAAATACTATATCGATTTTGCCTCAGAAAATCAAATCGAATATGTGATCCTGGATGAAGGCTGGACCAAATCTACGACTGAAATTATGGAGGCCAACGCGGATATTGATATCAAAGAACTTATTTCCTATGGAAAAGAAAAGAAGGTAGGAATCATTTTATGGGTCCTGTGGAAACCTCTTGATGAAAAAACAGACGATATTCTGAACTTGTACGCTTCATGGGGAGTTAAAGGCATTAAGGTTGATTTTATGCAGAGAAACGATCAGTATATGGTTTCATCTTATGAAAAGATCGCCTCGAAAGCCGCTAACTTAAAATTAATGGTAGATTATCACGGCGCTTTTAAACCGGCAGGTATTGAAAGAGTATGGCCAAACGTTATGAATTATGAAGGTGTTAAAGGAAATGAAAATAATAAATGGAGTGCTGATATCAGCCCCGAGCACAATGTGACGATTCCTTTTATCAGAATGGCTGTAGGCCCGATGGACTTTACCCCAGGAGCCATGGCTAATGCACATCTTAAGAATTACCTTATCAGTTTTGACCGACCTATGGCTTTAGGTACCAGGTGTCATCAGCTGGCCATGTATGTGGTGTATGAAGCACCCTTACAGATGCTTTGTGAATCACCTACGAGATATAAAAAAGAGCAGGAATCAGTTGATTTTATCACTAGTATTCCCACTACCTGGGACGAAACGCGGGTGATTGAAGCTAAAGTGGCTGATTATGTTTTGCTAGCACGGAGAAAGGGAGAAAATTGGTATTTGGGAGGAATGACAGATAACACTCCCCGCGATTTCACGCTTAAACTGGATTTCTTAGCAACGGGCTCCTATACTATGGAGATCATGAAAGATGGTCTCAATGCAGATCATCATGCTGAAGATTATAAAAGAGAGATTATCGAAGTGAACCAGAATTCTATTGTACCCATTCATATGGTATCAGGAGGAGGCTGGGCGGCGAGGATAATGAAAATGATTTAATGATGCAATGATTTAATGATATAATAAATGTATTATTATATCATTGCTTTTTCCAATTCAGCCAATAGGTTTTTGATCTCAGTGTCAATACGCTCATAAAAAGCTTTGTTATATTTATAGTGTTTTTTATGGTCCATTTTATAGATTTCGAGTTGTGTGGCCTGATTCGGTTCCTTCACAACAAATGCGGATATTTGATATTGATATCGCTCGTTCTTTAGGGTTAAGATGATCTTATACTCAATTACTTTATACAATTCGGGGAAGTCATTTGGTCCCCAAAGGGTTCTAAAAGAATGTTCTCCTGAAATAAGCTGATGCGAATCATCAAGAGGCTTATTTTCTCTTACCGAAATATTCATACCGTCAAACCAGTCAAGGGCCCTTTTTTGCAGCTCTATTTTAGATACCCCCGACACTTCCAAGACGTTCTTATAAACTACTTTTGAATTTATAAGGGGTAAGACATCTAAAAGCAATTTTTGCCCATGAACTTGTATGCTAAACAATAGTAAAAGGGATAAAATACTTTTCATAGCTATGAATTCAATTCTATAATTTAGATCAATGGAGGTTAAATGTATAAAAAAATCATTTTATTAAAAATTAATCATGGTTTCTTAACAACTTAAAATAGCATATTTTTGTTTTGTCATTAAATCATTAAATCATTAAATCATTACATCATTACATCATTAAATCATTCACACAATAGAAGCTTCATTTTATAAATATCTACTCAATTTTAAAAGACCTGGTGGTACCTCAAGAGGTGTTTTACATCAAAAAGAAACTTATTTTTTGATCATTAGATCAGGAGACAAGATAGGGGTAGGAGAATGCGGACTTTTTAGAGGTTTAAGCTCTGATGACCGACCAGATTATGAGCAAAAACTGCATTGGCTATGTGAACATATTAACCAGAATAAGGATTGGTTGTATGAAAAATTATATATTTTTCCTTCCATCCAGTTTGGCATGGAACAGGCTTTTTTGTCGCTTGGAGCGAAGCAAATGTTTGATTTGTTTCCCTCTGAGTTTAGTAAGGGAAATGATAAGATTTCAATAAATGGGCTGATTTGGATGGGAGATGAATCTTTTATGAAAGAGCAGATTGCGAATAAGCTGGAAGCTGGTTTTACTACCTTGAAAATGAAAATTGGGGCTATTGATTTTAAGACTGAATTACGGATTCTGAGATCAATCAGACGAGAATATTCTCCAAAGGAACTCGAACTTCGGGTTGACGCGAATGGGGCATTTTCACCCGAACTGGCCATGGATAGATTAATTCAACTGTCGGATTTTGATATTCATTCTATTGAACAACCTGTTAAAGCTGGGCAGTTGGAGGCCATGACTAAATTATGCAGAACCAGCCCTGTGCCCATAGCCCTGGATGAAGAATTGATAGGTGTGTATGATAAGCAGCAGAAAAAGGACTTACTTGATGAGATCAAACCTCAATATATCATATTGAAGCCAAGTTTGATTGGAGGTTTTCAGGGAAGCAAAGATTGGATTGACTTATGTGACGAACTTGGTATTGGTTGGTGGATCACGTCGGCTCTCGAAAGTAATATTGGATTAAATGCCATAGCGCAATTTACATATACCCTAGAGAATACTATGCCTCAGGGTCTTGGAACCGGTGGTCTTTATACGAATAATATTGCATCTCCATTATGCATTGGTAAGGGGGAGCTTTATATTGATCAGGAATTGAAATGGGGTGATTTGTTGAGCTTTTTGAGTGAATAGTGGTATTTTTAACTGATTTTTAAAAGAGTTTCATGGGTTATATTGAACAGGCTTATAAAGGAAAAAATGAATGGTGGAGGTATCTGCTGAGTTTTATGCTTGTATTTTTAGGTTGGCAGTTGATTGGGCTGATTCCTTTATTTCTGGTGGCTTTCAACGAATCGCAAGATTTGGGTGAATTAGCCGCTAGCTCTGAACATGCCTTTTCTGATCTGGGAATAGATTCCAATTTATACTTATTCGCCATATTGCTCATGTTTGTATTTGGATTACTTGCCCTGCTTTTTTCAGTTAAACGGATACACCTTAGAAGTATAACAAGTTTGATTACCTCAAGAAAAACAATTGACTGGAATCGGATTGTTTACGGTTTTGGATTTTGGTTTTTGTTGTCGTTGATTTTTCTTTCTTTGGACTATTCGATTTCTCCAGAGCATTATGTGTTTAATTTTAAGTTGCTTCCTTTTCTTTTTTTGTTATTGATTTCGTGCCTTTTAATACCCCTCCAAACCAGTTTCGAAGAACTTATATTCAGAGCTTATTTAATACAGGGAATTGGTGTTTGGTTTAAGAATGCCATGGTTCCGTTTTTGTTTACATCAATAGCTTTTGGATTGATGCATGCAGGCAATCCGGAAATTGAGAAATTGGGCTATGCAATTTTGATTTATTATATAGCAACAGGATTTTTATTTGGGACGATCACTTTAATGGATGAAGGTGCTGAACTTGCGCTTGGGATGCATGCGGCAAACAACATTGCAGCAGCGTTATTTGTAACTGTGAATTGGGCGGCCATTCAGACGGAGGCATTGTTTATTGATATTTCAGAGCCTTCATTGAGTATGTATACGTTCTTACCGGTTTTTGTGGTGTATCCGGCAGTGATTCTTTTCTTTTCAAAAAAATATGGATGGACTAACTGGAAACATAAACTCTTTGGAAAAATTCAACAACCCAGCCAATGAAAGCTGAATATTGGCATAAAGATTTTAAATGGAATGGAAGGTCCTTTTCTTCACATGCAGAAATCATAGATTTTGTTGATGAAAATTTTCCGGAACTAAATACTTTTATCCATGAATGGTTTGGAAAAAATGGCGAAATATCAATGAAGACCTCCGGATCAACCGGAAAACCAAAAACCATTACCTTAAAGCGCGTGCATATGGTCAATTCGGCCAAAGCAACTGCGGCATACTTTTCACTTTCCAATAAATCAAGAGTTTTACTTTGCTTACCCTTAGGTTATATCGCAGGCAGAATGATGTTGGTTCGAGCTATGGTCAATGGCTGGGAGTTGGATGTTATTTCCCCAAACTCTTCACCAGATATTCCAAAGAAGATCATTTATGATTTTTCAGCTATGATCCCCTTGCAAGTTTATAAGAGTCTTGATCAGTTGGAAAATATTCATATCCTTATCGTTGGGGGAGGAGAGATTTCTACGACACTTTCGAAAAAAACGGATCATCTAAAAACTAAGATTTTTGCCACCTATGGGATGACCGAAACCATAACTCATGTTGCCCTAAGCCCAGTCAACAAGGCAGCAGGCAGAAACAATGAGGAGATGATTTTTACAGCCTTACCCGGAATTCATTTTTCAACTGATGAAAGGGGATGCTTGATGATCACGGCACCCAATATCAGTACTTCAGAAGTTGTGACCAATGATAGTGTCAACCTCATTTCTAACAATTCTTTCAGATGGTTAGGTAGGTATGATCATGTTATTAACTCTGGGGGGCTGAAATTGCTTCCTGAATTGATCGAGGCTAAATACAAAGACCTGATTGATACTGATTTTTTTGCATTTGGAATGCCTGATAAGGTTTTGGGGCAGAAGCTTGTTCTTCTTGTTGAAGGAAAAGAAAGATCTACTCTTTATAAGAAAATTCTCGATTTTCAAAAGCAACATTCACAGGTAGTATCTAAATATGAAATTCCAAAGAAAGTGATGTTTGTAAAGAATTTTATTAAAACCGAAACTGGCAAGGTGAACAGAAAACGAACCATTGCTACATTAGTGAATGTGGGTAAAGATGTAGATTAGAAAAAAGCTAAAATTTTAAAACCGATTATTGGAAGTTTGACTTAAAAAAAATGCCCCTTATAAATTAAGGGGCAAATCTGTTTTTAGTGTTCGGAGGTAATCACCCATTGACCTTTGTCAATTAAAGGAATGGCTTGCTTGTACTTTACAGTTTTTGATTCTCCGGTCGCAATATTTTTGATGGTCACTTTTTCGTTTCTTCCAATCTTTCTTTCAGTTCTTACGATGGTCTCAGTAACCTGCTGTTGCTGCGTTTGATTGGTCTGTTTTTCCTGAGTAGGGCTATTGAATTCAGCTTTACTGAGCTGTACCTTTTCCTGTTTTTTCTCACGAGCCTGAGAAACCTGTTGTGGGCTTTGGCTTGGCAATTCACCTTTAAACAAAAATGACAATACTTCCTTGTTAACCTTGTCAAGCATCCCTTTGAATAATTCAAAGGCTTCAAACTTGTAGATCAACAGCGGGTCTTTTTGCTCATACGTCGCATTTTGAACCGATTGTTTCAGATCATCCATTTTTCTCAAATGGTCCTTCCAGGTATCATCAATGATGGCCAGTGTAATATTTTTTTCAAAATCTTCCACCAATTGCTTCCCATTAGATTCATAAGCATCCTTAAGGTTCGTTATAACCTGAAGGGTCTTAATGCCATCGGTAAACGGCACTACAATTCTCTCATACTTGTCACCTTGTTTTTCATAAACATCTTTTATAACAGGGAAGGCTGCCACGGCACTTCTTTCTATTTTGTTCTGATAATGTTTATAGACTACTTCGAAAAGTTCGTCAACAAGAACTCTTTCATCCTTAGCGGTAAATTCTTCTTGGCTAAAAGGAGAGGTGCTAGAGGAGAAGCGTATCAATTCAAATTCAAAATTTGAATAATCATTTGTCATTTTGTTATTCACAACAATAGAATCACAAGTGTCGTAGATCATATTTACGATATCCACCTGCAAGCGTTCTCCATATAAGGCGTGTCGTCTTCGTTTATAGATGACCTCTCTTTGGGCATTCATGATATCATCGTATTCGAGCAATCTTTTACGAATACCGAAGTTATTTTCCTCAACCTTTTTCTGTGCTCTTTCAATAGACTTGGAGATCATTGAATGCTGAATCACTTCTCCTTCTTTAAGTCCCATCTTATCCATCATCTTGGCAATTCTCTCAGAACCAAACAAACGCATAAGGTTATCTTCAAGCGATACATAGAATTGAGTAGATCCCGGATCACCCTGACGTCCGGCACGACCTCTTAACTGACGGTCAACACGTCTTGAATCGTGTCTTTCTGTACCAATGATGGCAAGACCACCTGCATCTTTAACTTCATTTCCCAGCTTGATATCGGTTCCCCTACCAGCCATGTTGGTGGCGATAGTAACAACCCCCGGATTACCAGCTGATTCTACAATATCTGCTTCTTTTTTGTGCAGCTTTGCATTCAGTACATTATGAGGAATCTTGCGTATAGAGAGCATTTTTGACAGTAACTCCGAAATTTCTACTGAAGTGGTTCCCACCAGTACCGGCCTTTGCTGATTGACCAGGGTATTGATCTCTTCGATTACCGAATTGTACTTCTCTCTTTTGGTTTTAAAAATTAAGTCTTCGCGATCATCCCTTATCAAAGGCACGTTGGTTGGAATCTCAACCACATCAAGTTTATAGATCTCCCAGAATTCTCCAGCCTCAGTAACTGCAGTACCGGTCATACCCGAAAGTTTGCGGTACATCCTGAAATAATTTTGCAGGGTAATGGTTGCAAATGTTTGGGTAGCGGCCTCAATTTTTACATTTTCCTTGGCCTCTAATGCCTGATGCAGGCCATCAGAATATCGTCGCCCATCCATAACACGACCAGTTTGTTCATCAACAATTTTGATCTGATCTTCGATGATTACATATTCCACATCTTTTTCGAACAAGGTGTAGGCCTTGAGCAGTTGGTTCATTGTATGGATTCGTTCACTCTTAATATTGAAGTCACGGTATAATTCTTCTTTTTCTCTGGCTTTTTCCTCAACGGAGATCTCCTTTCCATCAATTTTTCCTACTTCGATTCCCATATCCGGTAAGACAAAGAAATGATCTTCATTGTCTCCAGATAAATGAGCGATCCCTTTATCGGTAAGATCGATGGAATTAGTCTTTTCTTCGATCACAAACAGCAACTCTTCATCCACCTTAGGCATTTCACGGTTGTTGTCTTGCATATAAAAGTTCTCTGTTTTTTGGAGAAGCTGTTTGATTCCTTCCTGACTCAAAAACTTGATTAAGGCCTTGTTTTTAGGTAGACCTCTAAAAACTCTGTACAATAAGAAACCACCATCCTTTTTGTTTCCTTCAGCAATCAGTTTTTTAGCCTCTGCCAAAATACCGATCAGGTATTTGTTTTGAATCCTGACGAGATCATCAACCTTAGGTTTTAATTCGTTGAATTCATGCCTGTCACCTTGTGGGATAGCTCCCGAAATGATCAAGGGTGTTCTTGCGTCATCGACAAGTACCGAATCCACCTCATCCACAATACTATAATTATGAGGTCTTTGTACGAGATCCTTTGGCGAATTAGCCATATTGTCTCTTAAGTAATCAAAACCAAATTCATTGTTGGTACCATAGGTTATATCTGCCAAATAGGCTTTCCTTCTTTCGTCAGAATTAGGTTTGTGGTTATCGATACAGGCAATGCTTAGCCCGTGAAATTCAAAAATTGGACCCATCCATGCCGCATCACGCTTAGCCAGATAATCGTTAACAGTAACAACGTGAACACCATTTCCCGTTAAGGCATTTAAGTAAATCGGTAAGGTTGCTACCAGAGTTTTACCCTCACCAGTCATCATCTCTGCAATATTTCCCTGATGGAGTACTGCACCTCCTATAAGTTGCACATCATAGGGAACCATGTTCCAAGTTATAGGTTTTCCTGCCGCATTCCAGGTATTAGACCAAATGGCATTCTCTCCGTCAAGTGTCACATAATCATGGGTTGACAATTCTCTGTCAAAAGCTGTAGCCTTTACTTCGATAGTACTTTGGGTTGAAAATCGTTTTGCCGTTTCACGTATAACAGCGAAGGCTTCCGATTGGATCTCATTCAGCACATTTTCAGAAGCTGCATAAGCTTCATCTTTGAGTTGATCTATTTCCTTATAAACTTCCTCTTTTCTGTCAATCCCCGCTGTTTCAATTTCCTTGTTCAGCGCTTCTATCTGGTTCTCAAAAGGTTGAATAGCTTCTGCAATTGTCTTTTTAAAGGTCAGGGTCTTGCCACGAATTTCCTCGATAGACAATTTTTCCATATCCTTGTCAAAAGATCTTACTTTTCCAACCAAGGGTTGCAACAACTTAAGGTCTTTTTTACTTTTATCTCCAACAAAAGCTTTCAGTACTGAATTTAAAAAACTCATAATTTTATTAGGTGTTATAACCGATTAAAAATCGATAATTATTTTCTGCTAGCCGTTAAAAGTTGATAAACAGTATTCAGATGATTGGACGTAAAAAAAAAAGTCTCCAAAGAGACTTTTATTTTTAGTATTCATCTTCATTCCAAAGGAAATCTTCATCCGTTGGATAATCAGGCCAAATCTCTTGGATGATCTCATAACTCTCACCTTCATCTTCGAGGGCTTGTAAATTTTCGACAACCTCAAGAGGAGCTCCGGTTCTTATTGCATAATCAATCAGCTCGTCTTTTGTTGCCGGCCAGGGCGCATCACTTAAATAAGATGCTAATTCTAACGTCCAATACATAATTGAAAATTAATTAATTTGAATTGCAAAAGTAATTTTTTTACTGAAAAAACCAAGCTTTTTAGTTACTATTTTTAAACTGTCAAAAGAACGTCTTTTTTCAATTAATTCAAGCCCTTGGAATGTGTTATAAAATCAGCCTTTCCAAGGTATTTCATCAACTTTATAATCTTTAGTCAATTTCCGTGCCAACACAAATAAATAGTCGGATAATCGGTTGAGATAGATCAAAATATGACGATCAACCGCTTCTTTGTCAGCTAATTCGACTGTTAGGCGCTCTGCTCGGCGGCAAACACAGCGTGCAATATGACAGAATGACACGATGCTGTGTCCGCCTGGAAGAATAAAATGGGTCATGGTCTCAAGGTTTTCGTTCATTAGATCCATTTTGGATTCCAGAAACGTGATTTCAGCCTCCTCAATTTTTTCAATTTTAAGCCGGTCGGAACCATTTTTTAATTTTTCCTTGTCTGGCGGTGTGGCCAGCATGGCCCCCAATGTGAATAATTTACTCTGTATTCTGATGAGATCTTGGATCAAAGATTTTTCTTCAAGCTGATCTCTTATAAGACCCATATGTGAGTTCAATTCATCAACAGTACCATATGCATTAATTCTCAGGTTGTTTTTTTTAACCCGTGTTCCTCCGAAAAGAGAAGTTTTTCCCTCATCTCCTGTTTTTGTATAGATCTTCATTTATTTTTTTTTGATCTTCAAAAATAGGCATATTCCATCAAATATATGAATGGCCATTTTACATTAAAATCAGACCCTTAGGGTAAAATGTTCTTTAACGCTTCCTTTTCTAAAGAAAACAAGCCCCCATTTGTAAGTATCGACGCTTAGGCTTACTTTTTTATGATTCCTGATGTATTTCCAGGCGGCTTCCATTTCCGGGGTCCAGTGAATGTCATCAAAAATAAATACACTGTTCTCATCTGAGGCTTTCAGGCATTTTTCAAAATATGAAATTGTAGCTGCTTTCTGGTGATTGCCATCAAAGTAGATGAGATCAAAACCGTGATTTTTGAGAACAGGATCAAGCGTATCTTCGAATTTTCCAATGACCTGTTCAATAGCATCAAAATGAAACTTTTGAAAGTTTTCCTTGGCAATACCCGCGATTGAAGGACAGCCCTCTAAAGTCGTAATCCTTGCCTTTGGTGCTCCACAAGTCATATAAGCAGTGGAAATTCCCAGAGAAGTACCGATTTCCAATATGTTTTGAGGTTTAAAATAGGCCACTGTTTTAGCCAGTAATTTTCCCCGTTTATTTGAAATTCCTGCTTTGGAAGCGATGTCGGAAATTCTTCTTTTATTCTCTTTGAACACTTTCGATCCAGCTCCAAAGTCTGTCACTTCAATTTCACTCCTATTAAACAACAATTCTTTTCTCATAGCCATGACTGAGTCTATGGGTAAATCAATTTTTTGTTGGAGGCCTTTGGTCAAATAATCATAGAGGAAGGGAGAATGAACTCCGTATTGGTTTTTTGAGGCAATCAGATAATTAAAGTAGGCCTTTATAGGGTGTAACAAAACGCTATATTTATTTGCTAAATTAGACAGAAAAATTATTGTAGTAATAATTTAAAAATTATATTTGCCATTGACTCAAAAATGATAACATGAGGAAGATTATAGCTATTTTATTGCTATTTGCTATTTATACATCGTGTATTCCGCTGAAGGATCAAATCTATTTCCAAGGTGACCTAACTGAAAATGATTCTATTAAAAAAATACAGGATAAACCTTATCGATTGCAGGTAAACGATCTTTTAGATATTCAGATAAAGTCTTCTGACGAGAAATTGGTCGCTTTATTTTCTTCCACCCCCACGGGAAACAATGGTGGAACGAATCAATATACTGAAGAAGCTCTTTATTTTAAGGGATATACGGTTGATAAACACGGAAATATCAGATTGCCCTATTTGGGAGATATTAATGTTTTGGGTTATACAACAAGTGAAGTGCTCGCTAAACTGGAAAAGGAATTTGAAACTTATTTTAGGAATCCGGATGATGTATTTATTAACGTTAAATTGGCTGGAATAAGGTTTACGGTTATAGGGGAAGTAGGTAGAACGGGTACACAGGTTCTGTATTTGAATCAGGTTAGCCTGGTGCAAGCTTTAGCGGCAGCAGGAGATATTGTAATTACGGGAAACAGAAAGAATGTTAAAGTGTACAGGAAAAATTTAGATGAGACGCATCAATATGTAATTAATATGTTGGATATCAATACCTTTGATTCTGATAATTTCTTTATCCAACCCAATGATATCGTTTATGTGGAGCCTTTAAAACAAAAAGCCTGGGGTACCGGAACTTCAGGGATGCAAACCATCACATCATTAATAGCGGTTTTGTCATTGGTCACAACCACCATATTGTTGGTAAACGCTTTATAGAGATTTTATGAAAGAAGTTAATAAGTTCGATCTGGAAATACAGTCCTTTGATATTAAGGAATACCTCTATAAAATTGCGGGCTATTGGAAGTTGTTCGCAGTGGCCATTATATTAGCCCTGATCATTGCTAAAATTGTGAATACTACCTCTCAGAGAATTTATAACCTGAAAGGACTGATTACGGTAAAGGATGAGCAGAATCCCTTGTTTTCTTCCAGTACAAACATCGCTTTTAACTGGGGTGGACCAAGTGATAAGGTGGAGACTATTATCACCATATTGCAGTCAAGGACCCATAATGAAAAGGTTGTGAAACAACTCAATTTCACTTTGGATTATTTTGTGGAAGGCAGGTTTCGAAAAGTAGACATCTATGGAAGGTCTCCCTTTCTGATAGGAATTGACACCTTGAAATATCAGTTACAGAATATTGATATAAAGCTGGAATTTTTAAGCAATGAAGAGGTGAAAATCTCTTTTGAAATGGAAGATGAGGAACACACACTGATCAACTATGAGCTGAATGATACGCATAAATTCGTACCTAAAGAGGAGGAGTTCTCAAGGGTTTTCCCTTTAAATACCATGTTGGATACACCTTTTTTCAGTTTTAGTGTGAATAGGCAAAATCAACAATTTGACCTGACTGACAAGGTTTATTTTATCCGCTTTAATAATTTTGACAAGACAGTAAAAAAATACCAAAATATTGATGTTGGGACCCTTAAAAAAGGGACCTCCATTATAGAATTGAGTTATGAAGGTGAAAACAAAAAGAAAATAGAGAATTTTCTCAATACAACAGTGGATGTATTGGATACCGATCAAAGAGCGCAAAAAATAAAATACGCCCTAAGAACCAAACGATATATAGACACTTTATTTCAAATTGAGGCCAATAGTCTTAAGACCATTGAAACCGATCTTGGCGATTATAAGCAAAAAAACAAGATCTATAACCTTTCGGTAGAAGGAACATCTCTGCTTAATGAAGTTACCCTGTTAGATCATGAATCACAAGAAATTTTGAACAGGATAGATTATTTGAATAATCTAGAAAGCTATTTGACTAATAACAGCGTGATCAGCAGTGAATATATTCCTGCCCCGGCACTTGTGAACATGGAGGACCCTGGCATTGCGACAAGTGTTAATAATCTGATTTTGCTGGCCAAAACCCGCGAAGGACTTGAGAAAAGAGTTAAACCATCTTATCCTCCCTTAATTCGGGTCAACGATGAAATCATATTGGAGAGCCAGATTCTTCTGGAACAAATCAACTCTTTAAAGAACCTTACTCGGGATAATCTTAATAATATTAACAGGCGCATGGCTGCCACCAATTCCAAATTAGGAAGATTAAACCCGAAAGAACAGCAACTGCTCAATTTTCAACGCAAGTACAATATCACAGAATCCAACTATAATTATTTAAAACAAAAGAGCTACGAGGCAGGAACTGCAATAGCCGCAAATGTTTCAGATATTAAAATTCTGGATAAAGCGAAGGATGTGGGGCAACCACCTATAAAACCGAAGAATTCCTTTAATTACCTTGTAGCCCTAATGTTGGGCTTGATGTTACCCATGCTCTACGTTTTGACTAAAGAGACCTTAAACAATAAATTTCAAACAGTTGAGGAAATTGAGAAGGCTTATAAAATTCCGGTGTTGGGTGTAATAGGCAAGAACAGGAGTGACAAGGATCGATTGGTGGTGCACAGAAAACCAAATTCAACCGTGGCTGAATCTTTTAGAGCCTTACGATCGAATATTCAATTCATGTTCCAAAACAAAAGTCAATCCAAGACCATAGTAATTACTTCCTCTGTAAGTGGTGAAGGAAAGACACTCTGTGCTGAAAATATGGCTACAGTATTTGCCTTGAGTGGGAAGAAAACGATATTGGTAGGACTCGATCTTAGAAAACCAAAAATGCATACTGATTTTGGAGCAGATAATACAAAAGGCATTGTGAATTATCTCATTGGAGAAAGTTCTATTGATGAGATCACCTTAGAATCGGGTATAGATAATCTCCAATTGATTACTTCGGGTCCGGTACCACCGAATCCTTCGGAACTGCTGATCAGTGATCAGGCAAATACCCTATTTGAGATCTTAAAGGAGAAATATGAATATATTATCGTCGACACCCCTCCGGTTGGTTTGGTGGCGGATGCTTTGGAATTATTTAAATATGCGGATGCCATTATGTATATGATCCGACAAGATTATACCCAACGTGGTATGCCTAAAATGATCGATGATAAATACGTAAACGGGGAGGTCAAACATATTAGTTATGTACTGAATGATTTTGAGGTGAAGAACAAGTATGGTGGAGGTTACGGATATGGTTATGGTTATGGCTATGGTAAATATGGTAATGGTTACCATAAGGAAGAGAAACTTTCCTGGATGGAAAAAATAAAGAAAAGGATCTGATTTTGATCATCGATAAGTAGTTATGAAGGAGGGATTGAACAGGAATCAGAAAGTGATAAAGAGATTGTTTGATCTCTTTTTTGCTTTTATCGGTTTGGTATTATTGTTCATTCCTTTATTAATTTTAATTGTTCTGGCTACAATATCCACGGGAAAATTCGGTTTATATAGCCAAAATAGAATTGGATTACACGGAAATAGCTTTGTGATGTACAAGATAAGATCCATGATAAAAGGAGAAGATGCTTCCGGGATTACGCTAAAAAACGATCCCAGAATAACTCCATTTGGTAGGTTTCTAAGAGATTTAAAACTCGATGAATTACCTCAGTTATGGAATGTATTGATAGGAGATATGAGTTTTGTAGGGCCAAGACCGGATGTGAGTGGTTATGCAGACAAGCTATCTGGAAAAGACAGTATTATATTATGCGTCAGGCCAGGAATTACCGGACCGGCAACCATAAAATATAAAGATGAGGAAGCTATATTGGCGGCTCAGATGGACCCGATCACCTATAATGACGGGGTAATTTGGAAAGAAAAAATTGAAATAAATAAAAAATATATTAAAAATTGGTCCTTAAAAGGTGATATATCCTATATACTAAGGACAATATTTAATTAAATTTGTAAGTCTTAAATAAAGGAAAATGAATAATACAAAAATTGCGATTATTGGTCTTGGATATGTTGGTTTACCATTGGCTGTTGAGTTTGCAAAAAAATATCAAGTAGTAGGCTTTGACATCAATACGCAGCGTATTAAGGAATTAAGAGAGAATACCGACAGCACCCTTGAAACGACTTCAGAGGAATTAGCCGGGGTAAATGTAACCTCGATCAATGACTTGGAATCAAAGGCAACCGGATTGTGGATCTCAAACAATATGGATGATATTAAATCGTCTAATTTTTATGTGGTTACTGTTCCGACTCCTGTCGATAAAAATAACCGTCCGGATCTTACGCCTCTTTACAAAGCCAGTGAATCGGTAGGTAAGGTGCTTTCGAAAGGAGACATAGTTGTGTATGAATCAACTGTTTTTCCAGGAGCCACAGAAGATGAATGTATGCCAATCCTGGAGCGTGTTTCTGGTTTAAAATTTAATAAGGACTTTTATTTGGGCTATTCTCCCGAAAGAATCAATCCGGGTGATAAGGAGCATACGGTAACAAAAATTTTAAAGGTTACCTCTGGTTCAACACCGGAAATAGCGAAACAGGTTGATGATATTTACAAGTCCATTATTGTGGCAGGTACACATTTGGCACCCTGTATCAAAGTAGCGGAAGCAGCGAAAGTTATCGAGAATTCTCAAAGGGATGTAAATATTGCTTTTGTAAATGAGCTTTCGAAAATTTTCAGGTTGATGGATATAGACACCAATGATGTATTGGAAGCAGCCGGTACAAAATGGAATTTCCTTCCTTTCAGACCAGGTCTTGTTGGAGGGCATTGTATTGGGGTCGATCCTTACTATCTTGCACATAAGGCCATGGAGTTAGGCTACAATCCTGAAATCATCTTATCAGGAAGAAGGCTGAATGATAGTATGGGACCATATGTTGCGACCGAAACCATTAAACTGATGATCAAAAAGGGCATTAAAATTTACGGTTCTAATGTGCTGGTTCTGGGGATTACTTTTAAGGAAGATTGTCCTGATATAAGAAATTCCAGGGCCATAGATATTATTGAAGAATTAAAGTCTTATTCAGTAAATGTTGATGTTTTTGACCCCTGGGCCTCCAAAAAAGAGGTGCATGAGGAATATGGAATCAATCTCGTGGGAAGTGAAAATGAATTCACAAACACCTATGACGGTATCGTTTTAGCTGTTTCTCATAGAGAATTTCTCAGTTTTGATATGAAAAAATACACAAAACCGGTTCATGTGATCTTCGATGTGAAATCAATATTGAACAAAGGCTTAGCAGACAGTAGGTTATAATATATAAATGATGTAAACATATGAAGGTATTGGTTACCGGGGCTGCCGGTTTTATAGGTCATCATCTTTCCAAGTTATTGATTAAGGAGGGATATCAAGTAGTGGGTATAGATAATATCAACGACTATTATGATCCCGAATTAAAGCTCGCTAGATTAAGGGATATGAACATTGATGTTGAGAACATCGATTATAATGTAGCCATTGAAGGTGATATTACTTTTGTTAAACTGGACCTTACCGATAAGGATGGGATCAGGAACCTATTTGAAAAGTATCGCTTCGATTACGCTGTAAATTTGGCAGCTCAGGCGGGAGTTCGTTACTCTCTGATCAATCCCCATTCATATGTAGATAGTAATATCACCGGATTTCTAAATATTCTGGAAGCCTGCAGGGCATTTCCTGTAAAACATTTGGTCTACGCTTCATCAAGTTCGGTTTATGGGCTGAATGAAAATATACCATTTAAAACAAGTCATCACACCGATCATCCACTGGCCATGTATGCAGCTAGTAAGAAAGCCAATGAAATGATGGCACATTCTTATTCTCAGCTCTATAGCATTCCTACGACAGGCTTGCGGTTTTTCACCGTTTACGGACCATGGGGAAGGCCTGATATGGCACTTCATATCTTTACAAAAGCCATTGTGGAGGATAAAGAGTTCGAAGTATTTAATTTTGGAAAAATGAGCAGGGATTTCACTTATGTTGCTGATATAGTGGAATGTGTAAAAAGACTGATTCCGCTTCCTCCAAAAGCTAATAATCCGGATTTTGATCCAAAGGATCCGAACCCCGCGATTAGCTCTGCGCCTTACCAACTTTTTAATGTTGGAAATAACAGCCCTGTCGCGCTTATGGATTATGTTCATGCCATTGAAGATGCCTTAGGAAAGAAGGGTAAAATAGTATATAAGGAAATTCAACCGGGAGACGTACCTTCAACCTATGCAGATGTTCAAAGTCTTTTTGACTATATAGATTTCAAACCTTCAACGACCATAGAGGAGGGTATAAAAGCCTTTGTCGACAGATACTTAGAACTGAATACATAATGAATAAACAACTAAAAACAGCAGTGAAAGCTGCGGTTGATGGTGGTGCAGCCATCATGGAAATCTATGCCCAGGATGACCTGGGAGTGGAGTACAAAGACGATAAATCTCCCTTAACCTTAGCGGATAAAAAATGTAATGATGTCATTAACGACTACCTGACAAAGACTGAATTTCCTATCATTAGCGAGGAAAACAAACAGTTGGATTATAAGGACAGAAAAGACTGGGATACCTGCTGGATCGTAGATCCATTAGATGGCACCAAAGAATTTGTCAAAAGAAATGGCGAGTTTACAGTGAATATTGCTCTTGTAAAACAGGGAAAACCGGTATTAGGGGTTATTTATGTTCCTGATACAAAAGAATTGTATGTTGCTGATGTAATTAAACAAAAGGCAGCTAAATTCCAGTTGAATGCCCATGAGGTTGAGGTGGAATCCCTTAATTTTGAAGCCAACAGGGTCACCGGAGCTAAACAAAATTCGGAGCGAATTAAGGTCGTTGGTAGCAGATCACATATGAATGAGGCAACAGAGAATTTTGTTGCATCGCTTTCTGAAATCTATAAGGAAGTAGCTATTGTTTCAAAAGGAAGTTCCCTTAAATTTTGTTTGGTGGCAGAGGGAAAGGCAGATGTATATCCTCGTTTTGCACCCACTATGGAGTGGGATACTGCTGCAGGGCAGGCCATTTGTGAGGCTGTAGGTTTGCAGGTGATCTCTAAAGAAACGGATCAACCACTTTTATACAACAAGGAGAATTTACTGAACCCCTGGTTCATCGTAAAATAAAATGAAAGATCAAAGTCGGAAAAGGCATCTTGCTAAAGCAATAACCTGGAGAATTGTCGGAACTATTGACACCATACTTCTTTCATGGCTGATTTCAGGTAGCCCTTTAACCGGTCTTAAAATTGGTTTTACCGAAGTACTTACCAAGATGGTTTTGTATTATTTTCATGAACGGATTTGGTTTAAGATCAACTTGACAAAAGATGGTAAGTTACTGGAAAGTAGAAAACGCCATCTTGGTAAAACCATAACCTGGAGACTGGTTGGAACTATAGATACGATTATCATAGCATGGCTTATCTCTGGAAATCCATTTACCGGATTAAAAATTGGATTCGCTGAGGTATTGACAAAAATGATATTTTACTATCTTCACGAGCGTATCTGGCACAGAAGTAAATTTGGATTGATAAAAAGTAACTCTATAACATCATGAAGGAAAATATTATCAAACATACTTATGAAGTTTCGAGAAGTGAACGAAGAAAGTTGATGGAACAAAATTCCATGTTACTTTGGTTTACAGGTTTATCGGGTTCTGGAAAATCTACTATTGCCAATGCCCTTGAACAAAAGCTGCATCAGGAAGGCTACAAGACCTATGCGCTTGACGGCGATAATATCCGAAAAGGGATCAACAGCGATTTGAATTTTAGTCCCGAAGGGCGAAAGGAAAATATACGTAGAATAGCTGAAATAGCTCATTTAATGGTTGATGCAGGGGTAATTGTGTTGGCTGCTTTTGTATCACCCTACAAAAAAGATAGGGAAAACATTGCCCGTATAGTTGGAAATGATAACTTTGTCGAAATTTTTGTAAATACGTCTTTAGAAGAATGTGAAAAGAGAGATGTAAAGGGTCTGTATAAAAAGGCTAGAGCCGGAGAAATTAAAGATTTTACCGGTGTGAATGCCCCTTATGAAGCGCCTGATTCACCAGAGGTTGAAGTGGTGACCGATAATCTTTCCATAGAAGAAAGTGTTTTAAAAATTTATGATAAGATTAAATCAAAATTAGACATATGACTAAGTATTTATTAAATTATTTAGATGAGTTAGAAGCCGAAGCTGTATTTGTCTTACGCGAAGTGTATGCACAATTTCAAAATCCTGTGATATTATTTTCAGGAGGTAAAGATTCAATTGTACTGGCGCATTTAGCCAAAAAAGCGTTTTATCCTGCCAAAGTGCCATTTCCGCTGATGCATATTGATACAGGACATAATTTTCCTGAAACAATTCAATTCAGGGATGATTTAGTTAGCAAACTAGGTGCAACTTTAATAGTTGGGTCGGTACAGGAAGCTATTGATACGAATAGAGTTGTTGAAGAGCAAGGCAAGAACGCAACAAGAAACGAGTTGCAAATTACAACGTTGCTCGATGCAATTGAAAATAACCAAGTAGACTGTGCCATTGGGGGAGGAAGACGCGATGAAGAAAAGGCCAGAGCCAAGGAACGATTCTTTTCACACCGGGATGATTTTGGGCAATGGACGCCAAAAAACCAACGACCGGAACTATGGAACATCTTTAATGGAAAGATGAGGCAGGGTGAGCATTTTAGAGCTTTTCCAATTAGTAACTGGACAGAAATGGACGTGTGGAGCTATATTACCAGAGAAAATATTGAAATTCCTTCTTTGTATTATGCACATGACAGACAAGTGGTTTGGAGAAATGGAAGTTGGATCCCGGTTTCCGAATATTTGATCATGCAGGATAATGAAGAGATCCATACTAAAAAGGTGCGTTTTAGAACCCTGGGAGATATTACAATTACCGGAGGTATAGAAAGCAAGGCAGATACGCTTGAGAAAATTGTTGAGGAAGTATCGGCCATGAGAGAAACTGAACGAGGAAACAGAGCTGATGATAAACGTTCCGAATCCTCTATGGAAGACAGAAAAAAACAAGGTTATTTTTAAGTTAAAGCAAAAGAAGAAACAGTATGAGTATTGATAAAAACCAATTGTTAAGATTTACGACCGCGGGAAGTGTAGATGACGGGAAAAGTACGCTGATTGGGCGATTGCTTTATGATTCAAAATCTATTTTTGAAGATCAGTTTGCTTCTGTTGAAAAAACAAGCAAGCGTAAAGGACTTGAGACTGTTGATTTGGCACTTTTTACGGATGGATTAAAAGACGAAAGAGAGCAGGGTATTACGATAGATGTGGCATATAGGTATTTTACGACTCCAAAGCGTAAGTTTATTATTGCCGACACTCCCGGACATGTTCAATACACCAGAAATATGGTTACAGGAGCATCGACGGCGAATGTGGCATTGGTGCTTATTGATGCCAGAAAGGGCGTGATTGAACAAACCAAAAGACATTCTTTTATAGCGTCTCTTTTACAGATTTCACACATCATTGTATGTGTGAATAAAATGGATCTCGTTGAATATAAGGAAGAAGTGTTTTACGATATAGTGGAGCAATATGAAGAAATGTCAGCCAAAATGATGATTAAGGATGTAAGGTATATCCCTATTTCAGCGTTAAACGGAGATAATGTAGTGAACAGGTCAGCCAATATGCCCTGGTATCAGAATGCACCTTTATTACACACGCTGGAAACCCTTCATATTTCCAGTGATAACAATATGGTGGATGCAAGATTTCCTGTTCAAACAGTACTGAGACCTCAAGACGAAGAACATCACGATTACAGAGGTTATGCCGGCTCTGTTGCCGGAGGGATTTTTAGGGTTGGAGACCCGGTAAGACTTTTGCCTTCTGGATTTGAATCTAAGATCAAATCGATCAATCGTTATGAAGAAGATATTAAAGAGGCATTTGATGGAATGAGTGTGGCAATAACACTTGAAGATGATATTGACCTGAGCCGAGGTGATATGATCGTTAAACCTAATAATTTACCGGTAAAGGACCAAAGACTCTCCGCAATGATTTGTTGGTTCAATGAGAATCCAGCTCGCCCAAGAGCAAAATATATTCTGAAACACACAACCAATGAGCCCCTGGCAATGATCACTGAAGTGGAATACAAGGTAGATGTAAATACACTTCATCGAATAACCGATGACAAGGAAATTAAGATGAATGATATTTGCAAAGTGAAGATCAGAACCACCGCCGCCATTATGATGGATGAATATTCCAGAAACAGAAAGACAGGAAGTTTTATTCTGATCGATGCTGATACAAATGAGACTGTGGCAGGAGGAATGCTACAATAAGAAGATGAGTAACTAATAAAGTGAAATTATAGAAAAAAGGCCTCCTTAAGGAGGCCTTTTTTCGTTTGGCTTCTGATTTCTTAAAAGACTTAAATTAATCACTTTAACACAAGTAAAAAAACAATAATATTCGCCTATATTTGCAGTCCAAAAAAATAACAGAATGAAAGCAGGAATTGTCGGACTTCCAAATGTGGGAAAGTCAACTTTATTTAATTGTCTGTCAAATGCTAAGGCTCAATCGGCGAATTTTCCATTTTGTACGATTGAACCGAATATTGGAGTGGTTAATGTACCGGATGAGAGGATTGAAACGCTTGAAAAACTAGTGAATCCGGAACGTGTTATGCCTGCAACAGTCGATATCGTCGATATAGCCGGTCTTGTAAAAGGGGCGAGCAAAGGAGAAGGGCTGGGGAATAAATTCCTTGCCAACATCAGGGAAACAGATGCCATTATACACGTTTTAAGATGTTTTGACAATGATAATATAGTCCATGTGGATACTACTATTGATCCTGTTAGAGACAAGGAAACAATAGATATGGAATTGCAACTTAAGGATCTGGAAACGGTTGAAAAGAAACTGGATAAAGTAAAAAAAGCATCGAGAACAGGTGATAAAGCGGCTTTAAAAGAACTGGGTATTTTAAGTAAAGTAAAAGATAACCTGGAAGCAGCTGTATCTGTAAGAGCCATTGATTTTACTGAAAAGGAAAGGTCAGCGTTCATTGGTCCCTTGCAATTACTTACTGACAAACCGGTTTTATATGTATGTAATGTAGATGAAGCTTCGGCCGTAAATGGCAATGCTTATGTAGATAAAGTCTTGGAAGTAGTTAAAGATGAAAATGCTGAAGTTTTGGTTTTGGCAGTGGAGACTGAGGCTGATATTACGGAGTTGGAAGAATATGAGGAACGTCAAATGTTCCTGGAAGACCTTGGTTTGGATGAACCAGGGGTGTCTAAACTGATAAGATCTGCCTATAAATTATTGAATCTTCAAACCTATTTTACCGCAGGAGAAAAGGAAGTTAGAGCCTGGACCATACACATAGGTGATTCAGCTCCTCAAGCAGCTGGTGTTATTCATACAGACTTTGAAAAAGGGTTTATCAGAGCTGAGGTGATCAAATACAATGATTTTGTGCACTTCGGAAGTGAGCTTAAAGTAAAGGAAGCCGGTAAATTATCTGTAGAAGGAAAAGAGTATATTGTACAAGACGGTGATATGATGAACTTCCGTTTTAACGTGTAAATTTCAGATTGAATTCAATTAATTGACTGCTAATATCCTATGAATTTTACCATACATCAAACTGATGCTAACAGCTCTGCAAGAGCGGGTACCTTAGTGACCGATCACGGTCAGATTGAAACCCCGATTTTCATGCCTGTCGGAACGGTGGCATCCGTAAAGGGAGTTCATCAGAAAGAGCTGGAAACAGATATCAATGCTGATATCATACTAGGAAATACCTATCATCTTTATCTTCGTCCTAAAACAACAATTATGGAAGGAGCAGGAGGCTTGCATAAATTCATGAACTGGCACCGGCCCATTTTGACCGATTCAGGAGGTTATCAGGTTTATTCTTTGTCAGACAATAGAAAGATCAAAGAAGAAGGAGTTAAATTCAAATCTCATATTGACGGTTCAACACATTTTTTCTCTCCTGAGTTTTCGATGGAAATTCAAAGAAAAATTGGGGCAGACATCATTATGGCTTTTGATGAATGCACACCTTATCCCTGTGAATACAATTATGCAAGGAATTCTATGCATATGACCCATAGATGGCTTGAACGATGTATACAATATCTTAAAGATAATCCTGAAAATTACGATTTTAAGCAGAGTTTTTTTCCTATTGTGCAGGGTAGTTGTTATAAGGATCTCCGAAAACAATCAGCTGAATATATAGCTGGGGTCAATGCTGAAGGTAATGCAATAGGGGGCTTATCTGTAGGAGAACCGGCGGAGGAAATGTATGAAATGACCGAAGTAGTTACCGCTATTTTACCAAAAGATAAACCGAGGTATTTAATGGGCGTTGGAACTCCCATAAATATTTTGGAGAATATAGCACTTGGAATTGATATGTTCGATTGCGTGATGCCTACAAGAAATGCAAGGAATGGTATGCTTTTTACGGCTCATGGAACAATTAATATTAAGAATAAAAAATGGGAGGATGATTTTTCACCCTTAGACGAAATGGGCATCACTACCGTTGACACCTTGTATTCAAAGGCCTATGTAAGGCATTTATTTGCGGCTAATGAATACCTTGGCAAGCAGATCGCGTCAATTCATAATTTAGGGTTTTATCTTTGGTTGGTTCGTGAGGCCAGAAAGCATATCTTAGCAGGAGATTTTGCAGCATGGAAGCAGATGATGGTCCGTCAAATGGATAAAAGGTTATAGGTGTTTTATTCTTGCAGCAGGTTCAATAAAATAAGATCCGGATTTGAAGATTCTAGACAGGTACATACTTAAAAAATATTTCACTTCTTTTATTTTCACCTTATTGATTCTGATACCAATAGCCATGGCTATTGACGTTTCTGAAAAGGTAGGTAAATTTATAAAGAATGAAGAACTTACCATCGAAGAAATTTTAAATGATTATTATCTCAATTTCATTATTAACTACGGAAATACTTTTATGCCCCTGGCACTCTTTATTTCTGTCATCATGTTTACTTCAAAGATGTCTGGCAATTCAGAGATCATTGCGATTCACAGTTCGGGAATCTCCTTTCAACGCTTCTTAAGACCTTATCTTATCGGTGCAACGATTATCACTGTTATTTCTTTGTATTCCAACCATTTTGTGGTTCCGGAATCAAATAAGACCTTGGAAAAGTTTGAGGAAACCTATTTGCGATCGATCTATAAAAAGAAAACCAAAAGCTCTGTGAGTAAAGTGAGTTTGCAGCTCAGTAAAAATGACTATGTTTATTTCGGTTATTTTAATTTTAAGTCAAAGAATGGGTATAACTTTTCGTATGAACATTTTGAGGGAAATAAGCTCGTATATAAAGTTATTGCCCAGAATATCCGATGGAATGATATAGATAGTACGTATCGGTTAAGTACCTATAGAAAAAGATTTATAGGAACGCATAAAGACAGTTTGGATTCTGGCAGTTTTATGGATACTGTATTTAATTTTGAGCCTAAAGATCTCTTATATGTTGATTATCTCGCAAGGGAAATGCCGTCGCTAAACCTAAGTACACATATCAAGCAGTCGGAGAACCGAGGAGTCAAAAACCTCAACAACTATAAGGTTGAATTGTACAAAAGAACTAGTTTACCGGTTTCGTCATTCGTACTTACCCTCATCGCTGTGACACTTGCCTCTAAAAAGAGAAGAGGAGGTATTGGCGTGAATATGGCAGCAGGTATTAGTTTGATGTTCCTATATGTATTTTTTATGAAGGTTTCGGAAGTATTGGGCTCAACGGCCGAATCAATCCCTTTATTAATGGTTTGGATTCCCAACCTTCTTTTTGGGGTTATCGCCGCTTATTTATACATGAATGCCCGTAAATAGACTAAATAACCAAATTCATCTTCATTTTATTGTTTTTATATGGGGATTTACAGCGATTCTGGGAGCCTTGATCTCTATAGATGCTATTCCCTTAGTTTGGTTTCGTGTGTTTATGGCCTCAGCTGCCTTGTTCATATTTTTAAAGGCACGGCGTGTGCCTTTTAAAGAGAGTTGGAATGACTTGTTTAAGTTATTATTGGGAGGGATATTGGTGGCCCTTCACTGGGTTACTTTTTTTTATGCGATTAAGATTTCAACCATATCAACCACCCTTATTACCTTGTCGTCAAGTGCCTTTTTTGTGGTTATTTTCAAGATATTTTTTGAAAAAAAGAAATTTGAACCCTATGAATTACTACTGGCTTTTTTAACCATATTAGGTTTTGTGATCATTTTTAGAAGTGAGAAAATGTATACTGAAGGGATTCTTGTTGCCCTGGCCTCTGCCATTTTTGTGGCCTTATTTTCTGTGTACAATAGTAAATTAATAAAATCGTATTCAGGGAGCAAAATTTCTTTTTATGAACTGTTTTTTGCGGGCTTGTTTCTTTCTGTGATTTTACTTGTAACGAATAAATTCTCCTCTGATTTTTTTCAATTAACAGGCACTGACTGGATGTACCTGATTATTCTGGCAACCATATGTACAGCTTATCCCTTTGTTGTGGCGACGAACCTTTTAAAAAGAATGAGCCCTTTTACCATCGTCTTAACGAATAACCTTGAACCCATATATGGAATTATTTTGGCCCTGATTATTTTTGGAGAAAAGGAAAGAATGAGTCCTACTTTTTATCTTGGAGCAGCGATCATTTTTAGCTCAGTGCTTATAAATGGCATTGTGAAAAGTAAAAAAATTAATGGAAGAATAAGATCGAGGGAATGATAGTTGCTCAAAGTTTATATATTTGTAGCCATAAAGATTATATAATTTCAACTCAACAATAAAATGGAATATCTGGATTTTGAATTACCAATTAAAGAGTTAGAAGACCAGCTGATAAAGTGTAAATTAATTGGGGAAGAGAGCGATGTAGACGTAACAGAAACCTGCCAGCAAATAGAATCTAAATTAGAGATTACCAGAAAAGAAATATTTAAAAACTTAACTGCCTGGCAAAGAGTTCAGATGTCAAGACATCCTTCAAGACCATATACTCTTGATTTTATTAAAGCACTTACCAAAGGAACTTTTATGGAGTTGCATGGAGACAGAACCGTAAAGGATGACAAGGCAATGGTGGGTGGATTAGGTAAAATTGGTGATCAGTCGTACATGTTTATCGGTCAACAAAAAGGATATAATACCAAAACAAGGCAGTATCGCAATTTTGGTATGTCTAATCCTGAAGGCTATAGAAAGGCCTTGCGTTTGATGAAAATGGCCGAAAAATTTCAAATTCCGGTTGTGACCCTAATAGATACTCCTGGTGCCTATCCGGGCCTTGAGGCGGAAGAAAGAGGTCAGGGAGAGGCAATTGCGAGAAATATTTTGGAAATGACTCGCCTAAAAACACCAATTATTTCAATAGTAATAGGTGAAGGGGCTTCCGGGGGAGCAGTTGGCATTGGCGTTGGAGATAAAGTGATGATGCTGGAGAATACTTGGTATACGGTGATTTCTCCTGAATCCTGTTCGTCTATTTTGTGGAGAAGTTGGGAATATAAGGAAATAGCAGCAGAGGCATTAAAGCTTACAGCAAAAGATATGAGTCGGCAGAAACTCATAGATGGGATCATAAAGGAACCCTTGGGAGGTGCCCATACTGATCGTGAGAAAACCTACAAGTCGGTCGAAATGGCAATTAAAAAGGCGTATAAGGAACTAAGTGAATTATCTGTTGATAAACTCGTGAAACAACGAATGGAAAAATATGCCAATATGGGCGTATTCAAGGGATAGTCACTTCCAAAGAGCAAATTTTCATACAATCCTGAAATTAATTTTTCGGGATTTTTTTGTGCTAATTATTTATAAAACTTCTGCTGAATTTTACTTATTTTTATATGAATACTCAGGCGTATGAAAATTCTTTCCGCAACACAGATCTACGAAGCCGATCTGGCCACCATTAAAAATCAGGCAATATCATCAACTGATTTAATGGAAAGGGCGGCATTTACCTGTTTCGAATGGATCGTAACGCGATTTCCAGATCGTTCCCGGTTAATTCATGTATGCTGTGGAATGGGTAATAATGGAGGAGATGGTTTGGTTATTTCCAGGTTACTCATAGAAAATGGTTTTCCTGTACATACGTATTTGATCAATTTTAGTCAGAATAGAAGTGCTGATTTTAAAGTGAATCTTGATAAGTTGATGGTGATGAAAGCCGATGTTTCAGAAGTCAATAAGCTTGAAGATTTTCTATTGATCCAAAGCCAGGATCTTGTCATAGATGCAATTTTTGGCATCGGCCTGAAAAGATCACCATCGGGATTTACTAAAAAGATTATCCAAAATGTCAATGCCTCAAATGCCGAAATCATCTCTGTTGATTTCCCATCAGGACTTTTTTCAGCAGCTCCCGTAATGGATAAAGAGGCTGTGATAAGAGCGAGGTATACGCTGACTTTTCAGGCACCTAAACTGGCATTTTTACTTCCTGAAAGCGAGGCATATATACATGAATGGAAGGTCCTTGACATAGGATTGGATAAGACTTATTTAAAAAGCCTTAACAGTATTTATTATTTGAGTGATAAAAGCCTTGTTCAAAGTTTTTTAAAGGTTCGTAAAAGATTTTCACATAAAGGAAGTTTTGGCCATAGTTTGTTGATTGGCGGTAGCTATGGGAAAATTGGAGCGATGGTGCTCGCTTCAATGGCTGCCTTAAAAGCAGGCTCAGGTTTGGTATCAGCTTATATTCCCAAATGTGGTTATACGGCCATGCAGTCAGCCAATCCTGAGGTTATGGTGGAGGTTGACGATGAAAACTATATACAGTACTTTAATTTTAAAACAAGGCCATCAGCAATTGGCATTGGCCCAGGGTTGGGTACCCATCTTAAGACGAAAAAAGGGTTTGTAGATTTTTTTTCAAAGTGTAAACTTCCCTTAGTGATCGATGCGGATGGATTGAATATCATATCTGAATTCTCCGACCTAAGCGAACGTATTCCTGATAATACTATTTTGACCCCGCACCCTAAAGAATTTGAACGATTGGTGGGTGAATGGCATGATGATTTTGAAAAATTGGATAAATTGTTAGACTATTCGAAGAAGCACAAATGCGTTGTTGTTTTAAAGGGCTCTTATACGGCTATTGCTTACCAAGGAAAAGTCTGGTTTAATATGAGCGGAAACCCGGCATTGGCTACTGCAGGCACCGGAGATGTTTTAACAGGAATCATAACAGGGCTGCTGGCGCAAGGGTATCAAAGTCTTGAGGCATCACTCCTGGGAGTTTATATTCATGGTAGAACAGCTGATCTGGCCATTGAGGAGAATGAATCCATGGAGTCTTTTACAGCCATGGATGCGATCAGTTATTTAGGAAGGGCATACAAGGAGCTTTTCTAAAATAAAAACTGGCATTAAATTTGCATTTTAAGAAGTATAAAATTTAACGAATGAAGATAGCAGCAATCATATTGTTTTTGACGGCTTGTCTCTTAGGCTGTAATAGTTCAAAAACTAGTATGGAAAAGCAGCAGATTGACACTAATGTCTCAGAGGTTGATACAATTAAAATTGAAAATGAGGCACTTGAATACGAAATCACTATTATTGAAATTGGTTTTGAATCCTGGTTAGCCACCCAAAGATCTGAGAATTTTTATACCCAACAGACCCTGGAGAGCAAAAATAATTTTTATGTCATTGAATGGAACCAAAGAGTGATGTCACCGAATCGGTATAATCCTAATCTTTATACCATGTTTATTGATTACAACCCCACGATAGATTATGGCATGGAAGTGAATTATCTCTTGTATATGTATTTTAAATTTTTTCAAGTTAAGTACAAGCAAAGACTTTAAAGTTTTATAGAATTCTTAAGTTTTTTTAAGGTCGATTAATATGGAAAAGGTTTTATTGATATCTTTTTCTTTGACAACAAGGGTTATTTCATGTGTGGTGGATATGACTTCCTGAACAGGAATATTTGCCCATGCCAATTGTTTTAAAATAAAGTAATAAATTCCCGATTGTTCAAGGTTGGTTTTTGGAAGTTTTATAGTTATGGAAGCTAGCTTTGACATGGAATATATCAATTCTTCATCCTTAAAAATCTCATCAATTTCTGCCTTCAGATTTGCACTTATCACAATATTCGTTTCAAAAATACCCTGAGAAACAGTAAAGAATGATTGACGGTTTTCTCCTATCTTGGCAAAAATCAAAGAGATATGTTTGTATAAAGAGCTAGAATTTTTATAGGTATGGTCGAAAAGATCTGACCTAACAATAAAGTCACCTAGATTTAAGGACAGTGATTTGATATTCTTGCGAATCTTTAGTATCTCCAAAGGTGACATCCGGTTAATTGACATCATGATTGCTCCGGTCTTGACTTCTTTCCCCAAGACCTGTTCTACTTCTGGTTGAATAATTCGTGCCAGAGAAGAGACATTGATCAATTTGTCTTGCATCGCTTCTTCTATAAATGGAGTACGCTGGATAATAGTTTCAACCGTTTCCTGAATCGTTTTCATTGTTAAAATTTAAACAAAATGTTATAATATGTAAATATATTATAAAAATTTTAGCGGTATAAACTTTTTATGAATATTTGCCACAAATATCAGCTTATGATTGTTTTAAAATTTGGAGGAACTTCTGTAGGATCAGTAGAGAATTTTAGGAAAGTTGCTAAAATAGTTCGGGACACAGAAGGAGAGAAGATTGTGGTATTGTCGGCTATGTCAGGGGTTACGAATACACTTGTACGCATTGCGGATCAACTTGATAAAGGGAGAAATGGAGAAGCGTTACAATTGATATATACATTGAATGATAAATATCTTTCAGTTGCAAAGGAACTTTTAGACTCAGATGAATATTTCTGCAAGGCCCAGGTAGTTTTGGAAAAACATCATCAGGTATTGCTATCAGTCGCGAGTGAATCATTTTCATTGAAAAGTCAAAAGATTATCATGGCCCAGGGCGAGTTAGTTTCAACCAATATTTTTCAGTTGTATTTGGAGGAGGTTGATGGTGGCAGTGTTCTGTTGTCGGCATTGGAATTTATGTCTATTGATCAATACGGAGAACCTAAATCTGTCCTTATCAGGGAAAGACTTAATAAAGTTTTGGCCAATTATAAAACCAGCACCTATATCACCCAGGGGTTTATATGTAGAAATGAAAAAAATGAAATTGATAATTTGAATCGCGGTGGAAGTGACTACAGCGCTTCACTGATAGGGTCTGCGGCACATGCAACAGAAATTCAGATTTGGACAGATATAGATGGTATGCATAACAATGATCCACGCTATGTGGACCACACTTTTTCGGTAAAGGAATTGTCTTTTGAGGAAGCTGCTGAACTAGCATATTTTGGAGCTAAAATACTACATCCTCAAAGTATTATTCCTGCGCAGGAGAGTAATATCCCGGTATTATTAAAGAACACGTTCAAGCCTGAATCCCAAGGGACTTTAATCCATAACAGGGCAGGGGTTCAAAAAATAAGGGCTATTGCTGCCAAGGATAATATTACGGCCATTAAAATCAAATCGTATCGTATGTTAATGGCTTATGGTTTTCTTAAAAAAGTATTTGAAGTTTTTGAGGAGCATAAAACATCCATCGATATGATCACGACCTCAGAGGTAGCTGTATCTCTAACCATAGACAACACTTCAAAACTCCAAGCCATCAAAAGCGAGTTAGAAGGTTTTGGTAATATAGAGGTTGATTCAGATCTGAGCATCATTTGTATTGCAGGCGATCTGGCACAAAACAAAAAGGGAATTACATCAGCAATTTTTAACGGTCTTAAAGACATCCCAATAAGAATGATTTCCTATGGGGGAAGTAACTATAACCTTTCATTCCTGGTTAAAACTTCTGATAAAATTGCCGTACTCAATATACTCAATGAAGGACTGTTTTCGAAACTGTTTTCAGAAAGCGTAATACAGGCATAAAAATAAAAAAGCCATCAGTGATTTGACTGATGGCTTTTTCTATTATATATCTTCAAAGTTAACATCTGTGAAGCTATCTGTTGAAGAATTGTCAACCTCACTTCCGTTTACATCTTCCCCATTCACTTTGTGATAATCTTTTTGATGACGTTCACTGATGACTTCCTGTCCTTTTTCACCAACTATAAACGAAGTCGATTTTTCAAGAATTTCAGCAAACTCACTGAAGTCTTCTTTGTATAAATAAATTTTGTGTTTTTTATAATGGAATGATCCGTCTTCATGAGTAAATTTCTTACTCTCCGTAATGGTTAAATAATAATCACCAGCCTTAGTTTCTCTTACATCAAAAAAATAGGTTCTCCTACCTGCTCTTAATACCTGAGAAAAGATTTCTTCCTGTTCAATAAACCCTTTTTCGTCCATATTAATTTTAATTTTAAATTAAATTTCAATAAATGTTCAGACAAATCTATAAAATTAAATAACGTATGCAACAATTATTTTATTCCATTTTACAAGCAGGAAACTCAACTATTTGTTAACTTTTCTTCAAGTTGTTGATTATAAATATCTTGATAATAACCGGTTTTTATAACTAATTCGTCATGGGTTCCGGCTTCTACTATTTTACCAGCTTCGAGAATGATAATATGATCTGCATTTTTAACCGACGAAGCCCTGTGACTGATGATAATCGTAGTTTTGCCCTTGGTGGCTTCACTTAGGTTTTGAAGAATGATCTCTTCCGTTTCGGTGTCCACTGCCGAAAGACAATCATCAAATATTAATATTTCAGGGTTTGATATCAGAGCCCTGGCTATAGAAATACGCTGTTTTTGTCCTCCTGAGAGCGTAACGCCTCTTTCCCCGACAAGTGTTTCAAATTTTTGACTAAAACCTTCTATATTATGATAAATATAAGCTGATTTGGCCGCCTGTTCGATTTCCTCATCTGAGGCTTGTTCATCGCCGATCTTAATATTGTCTTTAATCGTATCTGAAAACAGAAATGCATCCTGAGGAACAAAACCAATACTTTCTCTTAAAGAATGAAGGTTGACTTCCTTTATTGGCTTGTCATCTATAAGAATTGTTCCACTACCCGCGTCATAAAGTCTGGCGATCAATGCGGCAATCGTTGATTTTCCAGATCCGGTACGCCCGAGTATGGCTAGTGTTTCTCCTTGCTTAACCTTAAAACTGACCTTGTCTAAGGCAGTTATTTCTGTGTCCTCATAAGTAAAGGAAACATTTTTGAATTCAATATCACCAATGATATCGCTTTTTACAGCTTCATGGTTTTTGATATTGGGTTTTTCCATTAAAAACTCGTTGATCCGTGTTTGTGAAACTTCGGCCTGCTGAACAATCGAGGTAACCCATCCTACCACAGCTACAGGCCAGGTAAGCATATTTACATAGATTATAAATTCGGCAATAATGCCTATGTTATTGATTTCACCATTGATGTATTGCTTCCCACCAACATAAATCACCAGAATATTACTGATACCTATGAGCAGCAGCATCAAAGGAAAGAATAAGGCTTGAGCTTTGAACAGCGATATATTTTTGTCTTTACTTGTGTTGGAGAGTTCGTCAAATGATTTTGATGTAAAACTTTCGATACTATAAGCTTTTACTACATTAATACCTGAAAAGGTTTCTTGAGCATAAGTGGTTAGTTTTGATAAATACTGCTGCACAATATTACTCCTTTTATTAATGATCCTACTCAAAAAATATATTGATAAGGAGAGCACAGGTAAGGGAAGTAGCGTGTACAAAGTAAGTTTGGTGTCGATGTTCCACATTTTGGTAATCGCAATAATAAATAGAACCAGCATGTTCATTGTATACATGATTGCGGGCCCAAAATACATCCGCACTTTTCCTACATCCTCGCTGATGCGGTTCATTAAGTCTCCTGTACGATTCCTTTTATAAAAGTTAAGGGATAAAAGTTCATATTGCTGAAAGATCTCATTCTTAAGGTCAAATTCTATGAGTCTTGACATTACAATAAGGGTCTGTCTCATCAGAAAGGTAAAAAAACCTGAAAGCAATGCTGCTCCGATGATATAAAAAATATTTATGATGAGTTGCGACTTAACGATTTCAAGATCTGTGATGCGATCGTATTTGTAGTCTTCAACTATATTGAGAGATTCTTTGATCAATTGCGGAATCTGCAATACAAAAACCTTGGCAATCACCGTTATAAAAATCCCAAAGATTAATCTTGATCTGTATTTATAGAAAAACTTATTTAAATACTTTAATGCTTTCATATACAAACAACGCTCTTCGTTGTGAACGCGAAGATACATAAATAATAGGTGTTGCCATTTGCGATATCCCGTTCCTTTAAAATTTTAACCTTTTCTTTACATTTTCAAAATAGGGTTCCAAAAAAAAATGGTAATTTTGCCAGCAATTAAAATATCAAATAGTTTATTTGAACTACGATCTTTATTATCATGGTAAATAGGAGACATATTCGTATCAAAGTGATGCAATCCAACTATGCTGTTCTGCAGTCAAAGAGCGATAACTTACCCAAAGAAGAAAAATTTCTTTTATACAATATAAAAAAAGCGACAGACCTTTATGTTCTTCAAGTCCTATTGATGGTTGAGGTTCGAAATTTGGCCCTTGAACATATTGAAATAAAAAAGAAAAATTACCTGGCCACAGCTGAAGATAAAAACCCTAATTTAAGATTTATCAACAACGAGGTCATATTAGCCATTTCAGAAAGCCAGGAAATAAAGGAATTTGTTTCCAAATCAAAATTGATGGTTTGGAAAGACAATCGGGAATATGTAAGGATTCTTTTAGACGAAATGATTGAAAGTGAGCTTTACAGTAATTATCTCAATTCAGAAAAGACAGGTTTTGATGAAGACAAAAACTTCATTATTGAACTGTTTAAGAACATCATCGCCCCTAATGAAAAGCTTTTTGATTATTATGAAAGCCTCAACCTCAGTTGGGTAGATGATTATCCATTGGTCAATACGACTATCCTGAAAGGGATTAAGCAAATGCGCAAAGGAAGTTTTATCAGTCTGCAGCAATTAGAGGTGAAAGAAGATGATGAAGCGTTTATGATCGATCTGTTTCGAAAGACTGGACTGCATCAACAGGAATTTACCTCCGAGATTGATGAAAAAACTCCAAATTGGGACACAGAAAGAATTGCCGATATGGACATGATCCTTATCAAAATGGCCTTGACGGAGTTTTTGTACTTTCCATCAATTCCCACCAAGGTAACCATAAATGAGTATATTGAAATTGCCAAGGATTATTCGACTGCAAAGAGCAGTTATTTTATTAATGGTGTTTTAGACAAACTTTTAAAAGATTACAACAAAAGCGGTCGATTAAATAAAATTGGACGAGGATTGTTGTAAAATATTATATTTTTACATAAATTAAATTGAACGCACATGAAAAAAGTTATTGCCCTATCGATTTTAGGTTTGAGTTTGATGACTGTATCCTGCAATGAGAATGCAGCTAAGAAGATCAAAACGGAAAATTTAGAATTAGCGAAAGAACGTGACAAAGAAATTAAAATTGGAGGACCTAAGTTAAAGTTCGATAAAACTGAACATGATTTTGGGGTGATTAATGAAGGAGAAATTGTTGAAACTGTTTTTTCCTTTACAAACACGGGTAAATCAGAACTGATTATCGCTTCGGCTAAAGGAAGTTGTGGTTGTACAGTTCCGGAATGGCCCAAAGAGCCAATTATGCCTGGAGAAGAAGGACAGATAAAAGTGAAATTCAATTCAGACAAAAAACCCAATTTACAGCAAAAACAAATTACCTTGGTGACCAATACAGATCAGGGGAAGGAAATTTTAAAGATTAAGGCACAGGTTACCCCTAAATCTAAAGTTCAACAGGATAGTTAATAAATATGTATCAGATAATATTTTTACAAATCGACGGTGGCGGAATAGGCAATTATGTATTAATTCCTTTAATGTTTTTAGTGTTATATCTTTTTATGATCCGTCCGCAGATGAAAAAACAGAAGAATGAAAAGAAATTTCAGACTTCTATCAAAAAAGGGGCAAAAGTAATAACAACGAGTGGTATACATGGTAAGATCGTTGATCTTATTGATGCTGACAATACTTGTGTTATCGAAACAGGTGCCGGAAAGATCAAGTTTGAAAGGTCTGCAATCTCAATGGAATTGAGTAAGAAATACGCTCCTAAAGAAATTAAGAAATAATATTCTTAACCTTTTAATACAGGAGGCTATCTTGAATATATTTTTTTAAGATAGCCTCTTTTTTTATACATTTAGATAACAAAACAAATAAAGTATTTATGCGTAACGTAAATGACTTAAAAAACGCTGAAACAAAGAAAAATCAAAAAAAATTAAGAGTTTTTTTGATTTTTCTTGTGCTGTCGATTTTGTTTTGGTCATTAATAAAATTATCGAAAGAATACATAGCGGATGTAGAATTCGAACTGGCCTATTCTGACATTCCACAAAATAAGTTGATTCAGAACGAACCTGAGCAAAAAGTAAAACTGACATTGAAGACGGTTGGGTTCAAATTGTTAAATTACGGCTTTAAAAAAAAGGTTTTGGATTATAGCCTCACTGAAATTCAAAGAAAAGGAGGTTCTATGTATTTTAGTGACACGAGGTCAAATATGAATTATTTGCAGGCCCAGCTTTCGGTAGAGACAGTTGTGTTGAATATTGAACCCGACACTTTATTTTTTGATTTGGGCGTTAAAAGATCTAAAAAGGTTCCAATTATTTCTCAGATAGAATTTAGTTTCAAGACAGGATTCAGTTTCGTTGGTGATTATGAGTTCAGCCCGAATGAAGTCAGTGTATCAGGGCCCGAAAAGGTAATTGATACGATTCAGGAAGTCTACACTGTTCCCTTTGAGTTGAAGGATATTTCGGAATCCTTTGAACAAGAAGTTCAATTACGAAGCCCGAATGATGTCGTGGTACTGTCTGATGAAACTGTTATTGTAAAAGGGGTTGTTGATAAGATCACAGATGGCTCGTATAATTTGCCTTTTGAGGTGATCAACCTTCCTCGAAACGTGATCATTAGCACCTACCCCAAGGAAGTAAAGGTTGTTTATCAGGTTGCGCTTAAAGATTATAATAAGATTCCTGAGAACAGTTTTAGAATACAATGTGACTACAAGCAGACGGAAGACAATAATTTGGAATATCTGATCCCAAAACTTGTAGATAAACCTGAGATTATTACAAATGTAAAGATCATCCCGAATAAAATTGAATTTTTGATTAAGAAGTAGGTTTAGATAAATTTCCTTTAAATTATAGTTATTTTGAAAGTTATAGGCTTGACGGGAGGAATTGGCAGTGGAAAGACTACCGTAGCTCGCATGTTTAAAGATTTAGGCGTTCCTGTTTACAATGCCGACCAGGAGGCTAAAAACCTTATGAATACGTCTGATTCCCTTAAAAACAATATCATTGAACTATTTGGAAAAAATGCGTATAAAAATGACATTTTAAATAGGGAGTTTATTGCCCAGATCGTTTTTAAAGACAAGCAAAAATTAAAAGTTTTAAATGAATTGGTTCATCCAATGGTAAGGAATCATTTTTCACAGTGGATAGATGTACAAAACACATCCTATGTAATTCAGGAAAATCCATTGATCTTTGAAAAGAATGATCAGAACTATTTTGATCAGGTCATTACGGTTACTGCCAAAAAAGGAGATAAAATTCAACGAGTCATGGTAAGGGACGGAATTAGTAAAAGTCAGGTACTAGACCGAATGGCAAATCAACTGGATGATGAATTGAAAATAGCTGGAGCGGATTTTGTGATTTATAATGAATCTCTTGAAAAAACAAGGAATCAAGTTTATGGGATTCATCAACAATTACTTCTTCAAATTCCTTAAAAATATTTATTTCGACTTAAAATTTTGTTAATTTAATCGAAATATTCGTTAACATTTGTTAAAACATTAATTATATCATAAAGATGAGTTAAATTTGTTTTAATGAGTAAACGGATTTTTGTACTTTTAGTCGTATTAATGGTGATTTCGCTTTTTGGGATTATCACTACTCAAATATTTTGGATCCGTTCCTCTATAGAAATGAGAGAGGAGCAATTCTCCACCAGTGTTAAATTTGCACTGGCCAGAGTGTCTGAGAATATTCAAAAGAGAGAATTTAAGGAAAATATTTCCCGGTATGCGCCACTAATAGACAGTATGCAAAAGTCTAAAGAAAGCAATGTAAGGGATTTTGTTTTTCAACAGATTGATACGAGTAGAAATGAAATATTTACGTTTCGACAAAGTATACTGGAGAATAATTATAAATCTCAGTTTTCACCGTTTGAAGCTGATACGGTCAACTTTAAGACCTTCTTGAGTCGCGAAGAAACGCAGATTGAGAAAATTGAGTTTTCTTCGAAAGATTTTTCCGAGTTATCTCCGAAAGACAGAATGGTTAAAGTTGAAAGGCTTGATAAATATGACAAGCTTGAATTGGAAAGTATATTTAAGAATATCGTTTCCAGAACACCGATTCACGATCGGGTGAAGAACAATGAAATTAGAATGAACCTCGACAATGAATTAAGAGCGAGGAATATTGATACGAAATTTGAGTTTGGGGTTTTTAGCGAAGACTTGATTACCAAGGTTAAATCGGACCTTTTTGTCGAGAAAAGAGGGTATACATATAATGTTCCTTTGTTTGTGACGGATGACAGTATTGATTATGATCTTTATGTTAGTTTTCCTGAGAAGAAAGAATATATTTTATCGACTATTTCATGGATACTGATTCTGTCGGCGGTCTTTATTTTTATCATTATTTTGTCTTTTGCCAGTGCTATTTATCAGCTGATTAGACAAAAGCAGATATCTGAAATCAAGACTGATTTCATCAATAATATGACACATGAGTTCAAAACTCCAATCGCAACGATTAACCTTGCGATTGATTCGATCAGAAATCCGAAAATAATTGGTGACAAGGAAAAGGTTATCAAATATTCAGAAATGATTCGCGAGGAGAATAAAAGAATGCATGCCCAGGTGGAAAATGTTTTGAGGATTTCAAAACTGGAAAAAAATCAATTAGATCTGAGTAAGGATGTAGTCAATTTTCACGACATAATTGAGGATGCGGTGTCACATGTAGCATTGATCATACATGACAGGGATGGTCTCATAGAAAAGAACCTGAGGGCTAAACAAAGTGAAATTTTAGCAAGCAAATTTCATATGACCAATGTGATAACTAATATACTTGACAATGCAATCAAATATTCTGATGGAGCACCGGAAATACGTATTGAAACAGAAAATGCAGGCAACAATATCATATTGAAAATTTCTGATAATGGCATTGGTATGTCAAAAAATGTTCAAAGAAAAGTGTTTAATAAATTTTACAGAGAAGAAACAGGAAACATTCACAATGTTAAAGGACATGGCTTAGGCCTTTCCTATGTCAAAAGCATTGTTGAAAGACATCAAGGTCATGTTTACCTTGAAAGTGAAAAAGGAAAAGGCAGTACTTTTACGGTTAAATTACCGATAATTTAAATATATCAACCATGGCAAATAAAAAGATTCTACTTGTAGAAGACGATCCTAATTTTGGAACGGTATTAAAAGATTATTTAGCATTAAACGATTATGATGTTCATCATGCAAAAGACGGACTGGATGGGCTTATTGCCTTTAAAAATGATGATTTTGACATTTGTATTTTGGATGTAATGATGCCGAAAAAAGATGGATTTTCACTGGCGAAAGATATCAGAGCCGTTAATACTGATATTCCGTTGTTCTTTTTAACGGCCAAATCAATGAAAGAAGATGTACTCAAAGGATACCAGGTTGGCGCTGATGATTATCTAAACAAGCCCTTTGATTCGGAAATCCTGCTCCATAAAATAAAGGCAATATTGCAAAGAAAGGAATCAGGCTCGGCCAATGAAGATGATAAGTTTGAGTTTGAAATTGGTGGGTTTCATTTGAATTCTAAATTGCGTCAGTTGACATTTCAAGGTGAGGAACCGAGAAAATTATCACCTAAAGAAAATAAACTCTTGAAGTTACTGGCGATGTATAAAAATGATCTTTTGCCAAGAGATTTGGCCTTAACAAAGATCTGGCGGGATGATAATTATTTCACATCAAGAAGTATGGATGTATATATTGCCAAATTGAGAAAATACCTTAAGCCGGATGAAAAAGTGGAGATCATTAACATTCATGGTGAAGGTTTCCGACTTGTAGCAGATTGATGAATATATAATATTTTAAAAAGGCCTTATCTACTTGACAAGGCCTTTTTTATTTGTAATTTTGTCTTGAATCAAAAGGTATATAGCGCTAAATACAGTATGTCAAAGCTTATCAGAATTTACGAAGAAAACCCTGACATGAGAAAAGTGGATGAGGCGGTAGAAGTCCTTCGCAAAGGAGGTCTTATTATCTATCCTACTGACACAGTATATGGTTTGGGTTGCGATATAACCAAAGTAAAGGCAATGGAAAAGATAGCCAGGATTAAGCAGGTAAAGCTTGAAAAGGCTAAATTTTCATTTATTTTCTATGATCTGAGTAATCTATCTGAATACATTAAACAAATTGAAACACTTACCTATAAAATTTTAAAAAGAGCGCTCCCCGGGCCTTATACGTTTATTTTAAAAGGTAATAATAAGCTTCCAAAAGCTTTTAAGAAAAAAAAGACTGTAGGTATCCGAGTGCCAGATAATGATATTATCAGATCAATTGTAAAAGAACTAGGAAACCCAATAGTATCTACTTCAATTTATGATGAGGATGATGTGATTGAATATACCACAGATCCTGAACTTATTTTTGAAAAATGGCGAAATAAGGTAGATTTGGTTATTGACGGGGGCTATGGTGGTAATATCGCTTCCACGATTATTGACCTATCTGAAAATGAGATATCAATCGTAAGGGAAGGGAAGGGGACCCTTGATATTTTATAACTCATCTTTATTTGAAAGAGCCGCGTAATTTCTTTGCAGTTTTCTTAAAAAGAATCCATATAAAATTCTGTAAAATAGCCAGAAAATCAATAAGGCAAGGCAAAGTAGAATAATGGAAATAATCCATATCATTAGCATGCTTGTTCCGGCTTCCAAACTATTTTGAAATGACATCGAGCTGTAAACCGCGTAAAACATATTCAAGCCTATGATGCCCATAATGGTAAGATTGTAATAAATGTAATACTTAACCGTTCTTCTTGTTTTTAAGATATCTCCCAGTAGAACCTTCACGGTGCTACCAGCCGAAATATTCCTGTAATTCTTATAGAAGATATAAATAAAAGCGATAATAATTGCGATGTGAATAACACTGTAGATCATCATGGTCTGGCTCAAGTCATATTGCTCGTAGAAAATCCGTGTTGATTCATGATCGGTAAACAAGAACATTAAATTGGGTAAAATGAATTCCAAGAGACTGATGATCAAAATCCATTTGACAATGGAAGATGATTTCCGTTGTACCATCTTATGGATGTCATTCTGAGAATACCTAATTTTGGATTCTTCCTGGTTCTTCCATAGATCCTTTAAACTTTCTAAATTTTCCATACTCATGGATTTAATATATTTTTTAGTTTGGTCTTTGTTCTGTTCATTTTAACTCTGGCATTTACTTCGCTAATTCCAAGGGTTTTCGCGATCTCTTTATAACTTTTGTCTTCAAGGTACATAAGTGCCAGGGCTTTTTCAATATCATTCAAACTATAAATAGCCTTGTATAACAGCTTGAGTTGTTTGTCTGTGGAGTCATCATAATCCTGATACTCCAACTCTTTAAGATTGTCGTAAATTTGAGTTGTTTCAACATTCCTTTTTGTCTTCCTGTACAATGAGATAGCTGTATTAAAGGCTACTCTGTACATCCAGGTACTGAATTTCGATTCGCCTCTGAATTTTGGATACGCCTTCCACAATTGAATGGTAATCTCTTGAAAAAGATCCTTATGAGCAGCTTCATTATTGGTATATGACCTGCATACCTTATGAATAATGTTTTGATGTTGCTCTAATTCCTTAGCAAATTTTTGTTCCAGCTCTTTGGTCACCAATAGTTGATTTACTTATTAGTAGTATTTTCTTTTAAAATGTTACTGTTTTTTTTAGTTGATGCAAAAAAAATCAGCAATGGGAGTTATGAAAATTACAATTCATCCTAAATATATGACAATTCGGTAAGTGTAATTTTTAAAATGAGTGTTCTCGTTGGATATTTGCTCCATCAATAAAGCATAACATTAAAACTTTAATCAATGATACGTATTTTTATTACCGCAGTCCTTTACCTAATAAGTCTGTTTACGCAAGCTCAGGAAAATTCAAAGCAAGGGTTTCAGCAAAGTATTGAGCCTGCTGTTACGATTAACTCCAATGTAAATTATCTGATGGATAGTAAGGAAACAGTTTATTTCCCTCTCTATGTTTCGGAAAAAGAGTATACCATTAGCTGCTATCACGATAAAAATGATAATGCAAAAATGGATTTTGACATTAATGGCATGCCTTTGGAAGTTTATGGATTCACTTACAATATGAATCGCTTCGGGCCCCAAGGTTTAATGATGCAAAATTTGTGATGAGCGATAAAGACCTTACATTTGAAATACGCATAAAATAAACAAGTATAACATGAATAATAATCTAAAAAATATCATCATCGTCTTTGTTATCGGAACTTTGACCTTTATCGTGGGAAGTGGATTCTTTCACCGATTCCAGTACGATGATTTTAACGATTTTATTACTGAGTTTGCTTTTTATCAGTTGTATGCCTTTGTACTTGGTTTTTCCAACATAGTGTATTTTAAGTATCTGGAGCAGATAGAGTGGAAGGAAGGTTCAATGCTTAAAAGAATAGTTATTGGACTTGTGGGCGCTGTAATCATTACCATTATAGGGCTATTTATTATTCGAATGACAATTTCTGTTTTTTTAGAAGGGAATTCTCTGAGCGAATATTTAAGCAATGAACGCATCCAAAACTATAATTTCGGAATATGGGCCACACTAACCGTCGTAATTACATTTCATGTCATCTATTTTTACAACAAATTCCAAAAGACCAAAGTCAAAGAATCGCAGATTGTGGCAAAGAATCAAACCGCTAAGTTCGAATCTTTAAAGAACCAGCTTGATCCGCATTTCCTGTTCAATAGCCTGAATGTATTGACTTCTCTGATAGGTGAGAATCCTGGTCTGGCAGAAAAATTTACAACAAAGTTGTCTAAGGTGTACAGATACGTATTAGAGCAAAAGGACAAAGATTTGATATCCTTGGATGAAGAGTTAAAATTCGCTACGTCATATATGCAATTACTTCAAATGCGATTTGAGGATGGGATAGAATATAATGTTACAGATGCTGCCAGTGATCCCGAATTGAAAATTGTGCCTTTGTCCTTGCAATTGCTGCTCGAAAATGCCGTAAAGCACAATGTAATCACTTCCGATCAGCCCCTAAAAATCAATATCTATGAAGAGGGTGGCTATTTAGTGGTTGAAAACACAGTAAACCCTAAGGAATCACTTGGAAAAAGTACCAAAATAGGGCTGAGGAATATTCAGCAAAGATACGAGCTGGTTTCTTCTAACAAAGTGAGTATAGAAAATAACAACAAGATTTTTAAGGTTAAATTACCCTTATTAACACAAAAAATTAAAAAAATGAGAACTGATTTTATAGACGAAAGCGCCAAATATTTAAGAGCAAAAAAGCGAGTAGACGACCTCAAAGGATTTTACGGAAGTTTAGTCGCATATTGTATCGTAATTCCCTTTTTAATTCTTTTAAACTACAAGACTTCATGGCATTTTCAATGGTTTTGGTTCCCTATGTTTGGTTGGGGATTGGGATTGACCATCCAGGCTTTTCAAACCTTTGGTGTTGGAGCAACTTGGGAAGATAGAAAGATCAAGGAGATTATGGAAAAAAATAACAGATCCAAATACTAAATATCATGCAAGAAGATAAGAATAAATTAAATGAAGAATATCTAAGAGCAAGGGCAAGACTCGATGAATTAAAAGGTTTTTACTCTAATATTGTGGCTTACCTGGTTGTAACCCCTTTTCTAGTTTTTATAAATTATATGACCTATTGGGATTACAAGTGGTTTTGGTTTCCAATAGTTGGCTGGGGACTTGGAGTCGCAATTCACGCCATGGTTACATTTGGCTTTGGTTCGGATTGGGAAAAGAGAAAAATAAAAGAAATTATGGATAATGATAAATACAATTAATTATGGAAACAAATTATTCAAACGAAGAGCGTTATAGAAGAGCTGAAAAGCGTGTTAAGGATATTAAGGGATTCTACTGGCATTTGTTCTGGTACCTTGCTGTAAATATATTTTTAACCTTTGGAGGAACTATAAGAGGTTTTATTTCAGATGGTGCTTTGGATTTTAGCGGGTTGCTATTTACTAGCTTTTCCGTCTGGTTTTTCTGGGGTATTGGTTTGGTAGGGCATTGGTTGCATGTATTCGGTATGAATATTTTTTTCTCCAGAAACTGGGAGGAGAAAAAGATCAAAGAATATATGGATAAAGACAAATTTGATTAATAATTAAGACTTGAAACAATGATCAAAGTTATCATTATAGAAGATGAAAAACCTTCGGCCAGGAGACTAAAACGAATGCTTTCTGCCATTCATATTGAGGCGGAGGCCATGTTGCATTCGGTTAGTGAGGCTGTCGCCTGGTTTGAAGTCAATGAGCATCCCGATCTTATATTACTTGACATTCAGCTATCTGACGGGCTTTCCTTTGAGATATTTGAACGTGTAGAAGTAAAAAGCGCTATCATATTTACCACTGCCTATGACGAATATGCTTTAAAAGCATTTAAACTTAACAGTATTGATTATCTGCTGAAGCCCATTGATGATGAAGAGCTTGAGACAGCCATAGAGAAGTTCAAAGGAAACCGACCTGAGCCTCATAACCTAATGGTAGATATAAATCAAATTAAAAAATTATTAATCAATCCATTAGACATTGAGTATAAAAAAAGATTCACCATAAAAGTCGGGCAACATTTACGGGTTGTAGACACCCAGGATATCGAATGCTTTTACAGTGATCACAAGGCTACATATTGCCATACAAATGATAAAAAAAATTACCTGATGGACTATAGTCTGGAGCAGTTGGAAGAGCAGTTGGATCCTCTTAAGTTTTGCCGGGTAAACCGAAAATTCATCATCAATATTGAGGCCATTGCTGATATCATTTCTTATACGAACAGCAGGTTGCAGGTAAAATTGAGGCATTTTTCAGAATTGGAAATTATTGTGAGCAGGGAGCGAGTCAAAGATTTTAGAAAATGGCTCGAATAGGCCATAAGAGTAAGGAACTATCTTTGATTCTCAGGCTTTAAAAAAGCTGAATACGTTGCTTCCATATTTTCTGGATTGCTCGAATTGTGGATGTTCAGAAAGATCAGTTTGTTTACTATGTTCTATGATAAGAGCTCCTTCTTCCTTGAGTAAGTTTCGATCGAACACAAGGCTAAGTATCCGATTGAATTTTTCTATTTCCATATCATAAGGGGGATCCGCGAAAATAAGATCGAAATTACGTGGGCTACGCTCAAGAAAAGTAAAAACATCGCTTTTAAGGGTCATTATATCGGCTTCCAGCTCCTTACTTGTTTTTTCCAGGAACTTGGTGCATCCAGAATGAGCGTCAACCGCAACGACATCAGAACAGCCTCTGGAGGCAAATTCTAAACAAATACTTCCTATTCCGGCAAAGAGATCTAAAACAGATAGCTCATCAAAGTAATAAGAATTATTCAATATATTAAACAAAGCTTCCTTAGCCATGTCAGTTGTTGGTCTCACAGGTAAATTATTTGGAGCCTTAATGCGCCTGCCTTTAAATTTCCCTGAAACAATTCTCATAAATACTGATTTAAAAGTGTAAAATGCCTTCTTTTAGAAGCCTCTTTAGTATTTAAAGGGAATTTCAATTCAGACCTGTTTTCAAGCAGACTTACCTTTCGTACATACGTATAGGCAATTTTGTACAGCTCACTATCTGTATCAATCATTCCGGCAAGCACCAATTCAAATTTTTCCGGATTGAGCTTCAATTGTTCCGCTGCAAAAAGGATATAATAAATAAAGTCCTCTTTACTATGGTAAGAAAAACTGTTATAGAATAGTAATTTATTATCAGCAATAATAACAAGCTGGAATTGTTGTTCGCAAACATGAGCAAACATGTGTGGATGCTCACTGAATTTAAAGGTGTTTAACAAATTGTTCACTAGAATCGTTGAGAAATGTTTGTATTCGAAACTTCCAAAGCGTTCGAGAAAGAAATTGTTGACATTGACAAAGGGAATATAAACATTGACCATGTCATGATTTTCCAATTCGTCATGTACCACATAATCATTGGTATAAGTTTTAGAAGAAAATTTCAGATAGTCTCTTATTCGCTCTTCATCAAACAATGATTTTGGGACCAATGTAGAGAGCTGATTTACATGACTGATATTGACCGATCCATATCTTTTTTGAAGCGCATTTTCTTTTTTGAAGAGTTCTTCCACATTTTTGAGTAATTTTTCGGGAGTTGGTGAATGGTCTTCAAACGAAAAGTACTCAAGTTTCTCTACCTGTTTTTCACGTGTATTAATAAGGCAAAAAGAAAATCCATCCAAGCTGAGTTGGATGGATAGATGTTTTTCATTGAGATTATTAAAATCTATAGATGTTTTAGTTTGTTGATTCTTCTTTAGATCCATCATAGAAAGGAGGCCAGTTACCATTTGTGTTAACATCTTCCAAAGATCCTACCGTAATATATTCACCAGGAACATTGATTCCGCCTAATGCTTCTTTTTCCTGACGAACAAGGGCTTTGCTCATGCCATGAAGAATAATCTCTTTGTCAACTTTCGCTTCAAATACAGAAGCCCGAACACCTTGCACTTTTTCAACTGAACCAATCTTTAGTTCAAACTTTGAATCTGTACCAGGAACATTCATCATTCCTTTATAATCTCTTCCCTCGAAAGAATTCTTAACCATTTTAAATCCTACTGTATCTACAACCCGTTTTTCCACATCAATCGTAATTCGACCTCTTTGTTCTGTTACCACAATATTTTTAACCTCTGTAATTGCAAATGAATCATTTTCAATAAAGTTGACCAAATCATCATATTTATCTGTAAATTTTCTATTTACAGAAACATAAGCAATTTGAGCATCGCGAATCGTCTTCAAGTTGTCGATTACCAGGGCATAGCGTTCCTTTTTGATTTTGTTAAACTTAATAGGTGCCATTATACTGTCATATATCTGATAGCCAAAATACACGATAACCACCCATAAAACAATAGATAATACCGGTTTCATCTTGGGAGGCAACTTATTTACAATCAAGTATGCTAATCCCACTACCGCAAGAATTGATACTATAATTATTAAAATAGAAATCATTTTTCAGTTAATTTTAAATTACGTTCATGACAAATCTACAAAAATTTTTTAATCAGTAAAGTAATATTTTGAGTTTATCTGTGAATTTCTTAGGTCAAATTGCTTGAGAAAACAGAAGCTTCTGAGATTTTGGGCAGAAGGCCTTCTAATTTGAGCTGGCTGCTAAAAATTGTTTTTATGCTGAGACCTAACTCTTATTAATTCTAGTTAAGTTTGTATACCTGACAAAAATTAACGGGAGGTTTTAAAAATGCATGATGATAAAAGTCTTTATCGGGCATTCGTAGGAGGTTTTCAGTATCGACCCACTCAAATGCAAGATGAACTTCTGAGGAGGTTGGCTGATTTTTTGGTCAATGGAACACGATTCAGCATTTTTTTAATAAAGGGTTATGCCGGAACAGGTAAAACCACAATCATCAGCACTGTTGTAAATCATCTCGGTGATTCGGGTATAAAATCGGTACTTTTGGCTCCAACGGGAAGAGCCGCCAAGGTAATTGGAGGTTATGCTAAAAAACCATCTTTTACGATCCACAAAAAAATTTATTATTCAAAAAGTGACCCTGATGCAGGCATGAGTTTCGTTCTGCAACAAAACAAACACAAAAACACAATTTTTATCGTAGATGAGGCCTCCATGATCTCAGATGGTAATGCAGATTCCAGATTATTTAATAATCGATCTTTGTTGTTGGATCTGATGACCTATGTCTATTCAGGTAAGGATTGTAAATTGATCCTTGTTGGTGATACAGCACAACTTCCTCCTGTCAAATTGGATCTCAGCCCGGCACTTGATCAGAATTATCTCGAAATAGAATTTAATATGCCGGTCATATCCATTGAGCTAGATGAAGTTATGAGACAGCATGAAACCTCTGGAATTTTATACAACGCTACAAAAATCAGAGAACTGTTATCGAGAAATGTGTTAAATCAAACTAGATTCGACCTGAACTTTAAGGATGTGATCAGATTATCGGATGGTTATGAGATTCAGGATGCCATTTTCAACGCCTATTATGAGGGGATGGACAAAACTGTTTTTATTGTGAGATCTAACAAAAGAGCCAATCAATACAATCAGCAAATCAGAAATTCAATATTGGGCTATGAGAATGAGATTACATCCGGAGATTTAATTATGGTTGTTAAAAATAATTATTTCTGGCTAAAAGATGCGCCAAAGGTAGGTTTTATTGCCAATGGAGATATTTGTGAAGTGCTTGAGATCTTCAGTTTTAAAGATTTATATGGCTTTCGCTTTGCCGAAGTAAAACTTCGTTTGGTCGATTATGAAGAACAAGCCCCTTTTGAAACAGTAGTTTTGCTTGATACACTTCACAGCGAGGCTCCTTCGCTTTCCTTTGAGGAGGGAAACAGGTTGTATCATGCGGTCGCAGAGGATTATGCCGAAGAAAGATCGAAGTACAAAAGAGTACTGGCCATCAAAAATAATAAGTATTTTAATGCACTGCAAGTGAAGTTTTCCTACGCCCTAACGTGTCATAAAACACAAGGAGGTCAATGGGATAATGTATTTGTAGAGCAGCCATACTTGCCTGAAGGGGAAGATATTTCGTATCTTAGATGGCTTTATACAGCGATAACCCGTGCACAAAAAAAACTGTTTTTACTTGGATTTAAGGATGACTATTTTGAGGAATAAAAGGGCTTTGGTCTTACTTTTGGCTTTGCTTTTAACAGGCTGTTCTGTCGCTAAAAAAATAGAGAAGAATTTACAGTCATCTTCAACTGATGAGCTATATTTTAAAGGGATTTCGGTGCTGAATGCTGAAACAGGCGCGTCAGTAATAGATTTTAATGCAGACAGGTATTTTACCCCGGCTTCAAATGTAAAGCTCTTCACTCTGTATGCGGCCTGGAAGACCCTTCAGGATTCAATTGCGTCTTTTGATTATATAAAAACAGGAGATTCCCTGATTCTTAAGGGAACAGCTAATCCATTGTTCTTAAGCGATTCACTCAGTGAAAGGGCTATAACATTCTTAAAGACAAGTGAGGAGAATATATACCTGAAGGATGACCATATAGATGAAACAGTGTATGGAAAAGGCTGGTCCTGGGACGATTACCCCTATTATTACATGCCTGAAAAGCATCTATTTCCAATATATGGCAATGTGATTTCAGTGAACAAAACAGGAGATAGTATTGAGGTAGTTCCAGATTTGTTTAAGGATAAGATACATCTTACAGAGGATTTAAAAAAGATCCGTGACAAAGATGCAAACGAATTCTATTTGGAAGAATCAACTGACATCTCGAACAGAAAGATTCCTTTTAAAACATCCAATCAGTTGGTTGCGGATCTTTTGACTAATGAATTAAATAGGAAAGTGATTTTATTGCATAATGAAAAGAGGTATGATTTTAAGTCCCTTAAAGAGGTTCCTTATGATACGCTGTATACAAGAATGATGGTAAATTCTGATAATTTTATAGCGGAGCAGCTCATGCTTAGGGTTGGAAATGTAACCAAAGGAAAATACAGTGTTGAGGAGGCAATTCAATATTCACTCGAGAATTTACTTTCTGATATTCCTCAAAAGCCGAGGTGGGTTGATGGTTCAGGTTTATCCAGATATAATTTGTTTAGCCCTAAAAGCATAGTGTATCTATTAAAAAAGATGTATGATGAGATACCTAATGAGCAACTGTTTTCTTATTTACCTCGAGGGGGTGTGAACGGAACGCTGAAGAATAATTATGAGAACCAGTTTTATATTAATGCCAAATCAGGAAGTTTATCAAACAATTATTCCCTTTCAGGATATTTGACGACCAAAAAAGGGCAGGTGCTTATTTTTAGTTATATGAACAATCATTTCCCTGGCAGTACTTCGCAAAGAAAAAAAGAAATATCAACTTTTCTTAAAAAACTATATGAGTCCTATTAAAGATTTATTCATACAGGATTCGTCCTTCTGCATCAAACCATGATCTGTACATGGGCATATGGATCTTTTCAACCTGGCTTCTTTTGATCTTAAGTGTTGGTGTCATCAAGCCGTTCTCTACGGTCCAATCTTCCTGCATGATCACCGCCTTTTCTATTTTTTCGTGTTTTTCCAAGGTAGGATTTATTTCAAGTACTGATTCAAGTAAGCTTTTGTTAAGTTCTGTTTTTGACTTACTTTTCCCATTAGCAGAAGGTATAACAAGCATGATGGGTTGTGGAATTCCCATCCCAACTAGACAGACCTGTTCTATGTCAGTATTTTTGGAAATGGCCAATTCAATCGGGGCCGGTGAAATGTATTTACCCTTGTCGGTTTTAAATTGATCTTTAGCTCTGCCGGTGATGGAAAGAAATCCATCGTGGTCATATTCTCCAATATCTCCAGTTTTTAAATAGCCATCTTTGTCAAAGATCATAGCTGTTTCTTCCGGATTCTTATAATAACCCAATAGTAAGCAGTCGTTCATTATACAAATTTCACCAATATCAGATAATTTGGCTGTGGCACCATAAGTGAATTTTCCTACCGTACCAATTTTGTTGGATCCGGGAAGGTTGCAATGGGAAATGATACAATCTTCTGTCATACCGTAAGCCTGAATAATCTCAATTCCCAGTTTTTTATACCATTTCATTATATTTACGGAAAGAGGCGCAGCACCCGAAGCTATATATCGTGCTCTTGAAAGCCCAAGCTTTGATTTTAACTTATTCTTAAATAGTTTGTTGAGAAAGGGAATATTGAGTACTACATTCAACCTTTTTTGAGAAAGGCCCTCAAGGATCTTTTCCTGAAACTTTGCATAAATTCTGGGTACAGCAAAAAATAAATCTGGTTGGGTGGCTTCCAAATTCGATGCAAAGGTTTCTAAGGATTCGGAGAACGTAAGATTGCCTCCCTGAGTAATTGCTCCCATCTCCAATCCAATCCTCTCTGCAATATGAGAGAGTGGGAGGTAAGAAAAGTAACTTGGGTGTTCGGGTAATGAAAGTGTCATTCCAAGATTAAAAGAGGCGTTTGAGAAATTCTCATGGCTATGCATGACCCCCTTAGGATTTCCAGTGGTACCGGAAGTATATATGATGGAGATCAAATTTTTGGGATCAGGTAGACTAATTTCCTGAAGTGGTTCATGGCTGTTTACAAGCGCTTCCCAAGTTTCATCTTCATGAATACCGTATTTTTCCACACTGATCTTTGAAATATTAGCAAAGGCATTTTTTTGAGATGAATAATTATCTAATTTACCTATAATCAACAATTTAGAATCACTGTGTTCAATTATTGGTTTAATAGATTCAGCAATAAGGGTAGGGTAAATTGGGACGGAAACATGGCCGCTCATCATGATGGCGAGATCGGCCATCACCCAATAATCACAGTTTTTCGATAATAAGGCAACATTACTTTGTGGAGGCAGGTTTTTTTTCTTGATAGCCTGCGCTATTTTCCTAATCTCCTGCCCACTTTGTTCAAAAGTCAGGGTTTCGGCCTTTCCCTTGTGAAATTGTCGTAAAAAAATCTGGTCAGGGCTAGTTTGCTCCCAGTAAATAAAGGCTTCCAGGGGCGAGTTAAATTTTCTCATATGCGATTATAGAATACTTATTTGGTACAATTTAAGAAAAATAATAATAAGGTAAAGAAGAAATTCATGTTGAGAACAATGTGATTACTTATCCGGTGCAAGAAAAGAAGTACAGCTTAGAATTTACTTTCTATATGGTTTAGGATTTCAGCGAGATTTGTTTTATGGTCAAACCATTTGATCTCAGGATCACGCCTGAACCAGGTACCTTGTCTTTTGGCGAACCTTCTTGTGTTTTTCTTAATCTCATTAATGGCCTGCTCTAAACTAAATATACCATCAAAATAAGTAAATAATTCCCGGTAACCCACGGTTTGAAGGGCGTTCAACTCCCTATGCACATATAGACTGCGAGCTTCTTCCAATAATCCTTGTTGCATCATTAGGTCTACCCGCTGGTTAATTCGGTCGTAAATCACTTCACGATCAGCGCTAAGGCCTATTTTGATCGTATCAAAATTGCGTTTCTTTGTTTGCAAACCCAAATAATGTGAATAGGGCTTGTCTGAGCCTATACATATTTCTAAGGCTCTTATAAGACGTTGTTTATTGTCAATGTCCATTTTTTGGTACGATACCGGATCCATTTCCTTCAGCTTGGCCTGAAGTGTTTCTATCCCGTCATCATCTAATTTTATTTTTAAACCTTTTCTTATTTGAGGATCAACGCTAGGGAAATCATCCAGGCCCTTTGTAACGGCATCCACATAAAGACCGCTTCCTCCAACCATAATCATGATGTTTCGATTTTTAAAAAGTTGGCTTAGGAGCTCTGTGGCGTCCCTTTCAAAAGCTCCGACGCTGTATGCTTCAAAGATTGATCTATTTTGAATAAAGTGATGTTTTACAGTTAATAATTCTTCTTTTGAAGGAGCAGCGGTCCCTATGTGCATCTCTTTATAAAACTGACGAGAATCACTTGATATGACTTCTGTTTTATAATAGTTTGCCAGCTCAATACTCAACCTGGTTTTACCGATGGCGGTCGGACCGATGATAGCGATTAGTTTGTTCTGTTCCATGGAGTCAAAAGTAATTAATTTCAGCTATTCAAAAATGTCGATTTGATTCGTTTAAACAAGCTTATTTTATTGAAATAAATAATAATAAAAATCGTTTAATACCAATGAATTTGGTTCAAATCTTATTCCTATGCTAAAAAACCGGATCCTGCTATTTTGTTTGATCACCGGCTTATACGCGGTTCAATCTCAGCAAATAGAGCTTAGTGGTAATCAAATTATAATCCCTGGGGGCGGTACAAATACACCTCAGTTTGCTGATGGAACCTTGTTTCTTGATACGCCAGTTAACGGATCAACATTACAACTTTTTTCAATTTACAATGCCGATAACAGGGATATTGATATTGATGATATTCGTTTAGATTCAGATCAATTCAGTATCAACAGCAAAATTAAAAAAATCAAAAAGAATAAATCCAAAAGTTTTGATATATACTTTGAGCCAACTTCTACAGGAGTCAAAACAGCGATCTTAACAATAACTGTGAAACAGAGAAGAACTAAAAAATCCTATTCCTATAACCTGGAGGGAGCTGCTGTTGAGGGGGCTGCTTATTCTGGAATTATGATTTCCCAGTATTATGAGAATGTTGATGATGATTTTATTGAAATAATAAACTTGTCAGCAAAGGAAATCAAAAAAAATAAATATGTATTGGCTGTATATGGCCCTAATGACGATCTCAACAAGGCCCCTGGGAAAAGGAATACTATTGACGTCAGAAGAATGAGACCCGGGGAAGTAAAGGTTTATAAAAGGTTCAGGCTTAAAGGAGATGAAATAATTGTGATTTCCAAATCCAAAGGAAAAAAATGTTTTAAAGACAGAATAGAGATACTTGGTAAGCAAGGTGAAACTTGGGGAAAAGGCCTCTCTCTCAGTAAAGGGGGTTGTGCAAGTGAATCAGCTCACACCGAATTTGATCCAGAGAATTGGATTAGCCTAAGTCTTTTAGAAGTGGACGCATCTGTGGCTGAGCAAAATTTATTTAGAGGTACTTATCAGGGAGGCCCTATTGTTTGGAAGGACGCCGTTTGGACATCCAATGCGTTACCAGACAGAACCAAAACTGTGGTCATCGAGGAGGCTTATTCAGGAAATCTTGGAAATCTGGAAGCCTGTGATCTAATTGTTAATAGTGTGCTTGATTTTGATAATGATAGTAAAAAATCAGTTATAGTATATGGAGATTTATCTGTCAATGGAAGTTTTCGATTAGGGGATCAGGAGTCTTTGGTTATGTATGATGATGCTGCAGTGATCAGCGGTGTAATTACGAAAGTAGAAAAATCTACCTTTAGAAATAATGCGTATGATTTTACGTATTGGTCTTCACCGATTAAGAAGGCTGTAATCGACGAAGTGTTTAAGGGCGTTAGCCCGAGTCGCATTTATTTCTTTGATCAGGCAAGAACAAATACCTCCGATCCCGATCATCCGGATTTTTGGTTAACCTGGGTACCAGCCAGTGGTGAAATGACTTCTGGAATGGGATACGCCGCCGAAGGAATCAAAGGAAGTACTGGAATTCATGAAATCAGTTTTCAAGGAATACCTAACAATGGTTTGATCTTTGTACAGGTGCATCATCATGACGATGAAAATCTCAATAATGACTATAATATGATAGGAAACCCGTATCCATCAGCTATAGATATTGAAGGTTTTTTCGATGCTAATCGGAATACGATAGACCCAACAGTTTATTTATGGACCCATGCAACTTCAGTTTCAGAATCAACCGGAGATTTCTCCTTCGATGATTATGCGACCTATAACTATACCGGAGGTACCGGGGTCGGTACCGGTCCTGTGCCAACAAAGAATATAGGTTCAGCACAAGGTTTTTTTATGAGGGCCATATTAAAAGGGCAGGTGGTTTTCAATAATGCCATGCGGTTAAAAGATTCTAATGACCAGTTTTTTAAAAACAGTACTGTTAAAAACGTGAAAAACGACGAAGAAAAAGACAGGATCTGGTTAAATCTAACAACCGACCAGGGAGGGTTCAACCAATTATTAATAGGATTTCTTAAAGAGGCCACTGAAGGGATTGATCCCGGATATGACGCTTTGAAATTTGATGGTGCCAACAAAATCAGTTTTTATTCGCTTATAGAAGATGAAAAAATAGCTATTCAAGGCCTGGGGCCTTTTGAATCAAATAAGGAAATAGCACTTGGCTTTGATACTAAGGTTTCAAATAGAGAATTCAGTATTTCCATCTTCAAAGCAGAAGGTATTTTAAGAGATGTTAAACTTATCTTATATGATCGTGCTTTAGGGATCAGTCATGACCTTAAAACATCAGCCTATATTTTTAATCAGCAGATGAAAGGGAGTTTTAAAAACAGATTTACCCTGTCATTTGAAAAGCAAGTTGACGTATTAGCTGATTCAGCCGCCAAGACAGATCGACTCCTTGTATTTAATCAGGGAGATGTTTTCACATTTACTGCCTCCAAATCGATCGAAACAATTCGTTTTTATACTATCCTTGGTAAAATGATTCATGAGTCTCACCCGCGTCGAACCGATTTTGAAATAACAGAACCTGTTTCGAAAAAGGGCGAATTGTTGTTACTGCAAATTGAACATGCCGATCAAAGCAGGTCTTTGAAAAAAGTTTATAAACAATAAATTATTAGAGTTTTTCGCCACATTTATAACAATTTCTGGCATCATCACGATGGTTGTCAGCCGAGCAATTCGAGCATGAATTCGTATTCAGGTTTATGACCTGCCCCTTTTCTTTGGCCATTTCTGCTCCAACGATACCCGTAGGTATTGCAATAATGCCATAACCCAGAATCATAACCAAACTCGCCAGAAGCTGCCCGAAGGCAGTTTGGGGTGCAATATCACCATAGCCCACGGTTGTTAAGGTCACAATCGCCCAATAGATACTTCTGGGAATACTGGTAAAGCCACTTGGATCACCTTCAATGAGATACATAACCGTTCCTATGATCACGCAAAGGATCAACACTGCCGAAATAAAGACAAAGATCTTATATCTGCTTGCTTTCAATGCCTTTCCCAGATTATCGGTAGCTCCCACAAATTTCACTAATTTCAATATTCTGAATATTCGCAACAATCTCAGGGCTCTCAGGGCTACAAGAGCGTGTGCTCCGCCTATGATCAAGGAAAGATATTTTGGTATTGTCGACAGCAGATCTATAATGCCGTAAAAGCTAAATATATATTGCTTTGGTTTTTTGACAGTAATTATTCGTAAGATATATTCAATCGAGAAGAGGATGGTAATCACCCATTCTGAAATATTAAAAAAAGTATGATACCTGGCGTCGAGCTCCTTGACACTTTCAAGCATGACAAGAATAATACTGAACAAAATCGCAACAATAAGCACAAGGTCGAAGACTTTCCCTTCACGGGAATCGGCCTCATATATAATTTCATGCCATTTTTCTTTCCAAGTATTTATTTGTGGGTCATTTTTCAAGAACCTGAGGTTTTTTCTAAAGATATTAAACTATTGCTAGTTTTAATGATTTCCTTAAACATTTCCTTCAGCAGTTTGTATTTTTCTGGTTTATAAATAGGGTAATTAATCTTTAAAATTGAGTAAACATAGATTTTATTGTCTTTTTCTGTAATACTGCTCACATAGGAGCCTCCATTGTTGGGGAGTTTAATATGAACATTCTTTGGCAGTGTTTTAATTCTATATCCCAATGGCAATTCAATAGATGTTTTAGTGATATTATTGATTTTGTATCCGAAGTTTACGGGATACGTTCTTTCCTCAAGTTGAAATGGATTGCTTTCGTATTTATATAAATACGGGTTTAAAAATATTTCATTGGCTATAGATTCTTCCGTTTCGAACTCAACATCAAAGCGCTCTATCAGTGTGGAATCCAAATGTGTTAATTGTTCATTGCTATAGTTATTGACCATCATGTCACCGTCACCTATTTCCAAATACTCCAGATAATCATCCTCAGACATATCATCGATCCGCTGTCTCCTTACAGAGGCATCATATCCTGTACTTTTAATAACAACCTCCCCGTTTAATACACCATCATCGTTAAGTTTTAGTCTTATTTCTTTTAGCTCCTTTGAAGCTATTTTTGGCGATGTGGAATGCCAATAGCTGCCATTTTCAAAATCTAGCACACGGCCTTGCCCGTTAAGCGTTTTAAAAGGAGTTTGCCCAAATGTCATGAATTGGTTTGATGCATCAAGTAACAAAACAGCATTGTCAATTGTTGCATAAGCGGCCACATAATTGAAATCACTCATTATAGGATGACTTTTAGTTGGAATACCATTATCCCGTGTAGATAGTAGCATAATTTTTGTGTCAATTCCGGCAGCATTTAAGGCATTTATCAATGCCATATTGATTTCAGCCATAGATCCATTTTTTTCTTCATACGCTTTTTTTACATTCACTTGACTGTAGATATGATGATTTTCTTTATCCAGATTGAAATGGTCCTGCATATAATAGTAAATAGACTTGGCTCTTTTATGATCATCTTTTATACTGAACAATTCCTTTGGCAGGATTTTCTTAAAATAACTACTCAGTTTCAGTTGCTTTCCAACACTTCTATCCTGTTCAAGATATTTGTCAGTATCGGTCCATGTAGAAGTGAATTCCTTAGAAGTTCCATCAGTGTAATTTATTCGTGAAAGTTCAAATTCAATTTTTGAGATATAATTTTTTTTAGCTAAACTGTATTCTTCATCTTCCTTAAAGGCAGGGATGTCTTTTATTGCATAGGTGAGTTCTTCGCAACTGGCAGAAGCCCCGCGCAATTCAAAGCAATTATTCTTTATTGAAGCTTGATTTTCAGTCAATGAAAGTGAACCATTTAAATGGCGGTTATAAATCCAGAATCCAGGGATCGTGAGGTGAAACTCACTGTGTAATTTAGGAATATCAGATTGAAAACTCCAGCCAACAAGGTTGAAAAAGAATTCAGATTTTACGTCATATTGGTATTCCAAGACACTTCCAGGTTTCAAATTCGGAAACGTGAAGCTCACCTCATTATACTTTTCGTTTAGTTTTTTAGTATAAATCTGATCTGATGTTAGAATGGTTACTTTTTCATTTTTGTTATATGTAACAGCTTTAATATTTTCAATTTTTTCTGAATCTCCCGAACTGTCTTTATATAAATACACTTTTACTGTCGCATTGTCATAACCTTGCTCATTGAAAATTTTTATTTTTTTATAAACCTTGTTTACAAAAAATAAATTAGAGCTGCCAGATCTATGAAACGTCACATTTCCATGCTCATATAAAACCAATGCATCTGCGGTTAGATCGGTTGGAAAATTTGTCATTAGAAGTTCCTTTGACAGAACTTTGCCAAATTCGTAGGGTAATTGAGAAGATTTTTGACTTTGGATATGATGGCTGAAGAGCACTATTAGAAGAATTACTATCTTTTTCACAGGTTTAATAATTAAAGTTCGATTTCAAATCTAACGATAAAAATCAGCTGTTATTATGATAAAAATCAATGAAATTATTTTAAAATCTAATAATTTTTTCAACCTTGTTTCCTGCAAGGTATTTTTTGATAATCATATTTTGTTCAGGATGAATTTCTGTGCTGCTGATCAAACTTTTGAGGACATTTAAATTATTGAATTGATGCCTAAGCTCAGCATAGGTATATCCTTGATATTGATTGTTTTCTATCAATATGATTGATTTTTCACCAGCATTCCGCCCCTTGTCAACAAGGATCATGTTTTCATGGTTAAATACAACAGTCTCAATACTTTCTTTTTTGCTTTTATTGTGTTTAGGTCTATGCCTGGAAATAGCCTCTTCAAACTTGATCCTTGCCATTAATTCACTGCCTGTAAGCTCGAAGGATACTGAATTCATTTCCTTGAGCAAGGTTCTGTTTCGTCTGGAAGTTCTCAGAAAAACCTGATTCACCAACTTTTGAATATTTTTCCCTTTGCCAACATAAATGATGTCACTGTTATATCTATGAAAATAGAATAAGCCTGATTGTACAGGCAGGGTATCGAGAATATTGAGCAATTTTCCTGAGAGATCTCTCTGGTTGCCAATTTTGATCGTGTTTTTAACGATCAATTTGTCTTTATCTTTTTGTAAAAGAATTTCAAACAATTTCAATGTCGCCAAAGCATCTCCGTTCGCTCTATGCCTGTCACTCATAGGAATTCCTATAGCTCTGCACAATTTTCCCAAACTGTAAGATTCGAGGTCTGGAAGTAAGACTTTACTTAGTTCTACTGAGCATAGTGTTGGAATGTCAAATTGATATCCCAATCGAGAGAATTCATTTTTCACTACTCGATAATCAAAACTGGCATTGTGGGCGACCATAACGCATCCTTCGGTGATCTCAAGAATTCTTTTTGCCACCTCGTAAAATTTGGGGGCATTCTTGAGCATTTTTGAGTTAATTCCGGTAAGGTTTACCACAAAAGGCTGAATTTCTCTTTCAGGATTGACGAGGCTAACAAAAGAGTCAACAATATCAACTCCGTCAAATTTATGAATGGCGACTTCGGTAATACCTTCTTCATTGAATTTACCACCTGTCGTTTCTACGTCTATTATTGCAAAATTCATAAAATCCTTAGTATTTCTTATCAGCATTAAGGACCAACTTATTTTCTCTGTTGGCTATTTCCCAGGCCGTATAAAATACCAATCGAGTTCTCTGGGCCAGTATATCAAAATTAATTTTATCGGCAGTATCCGTAATCCTGTGATAATCCTCGTGTGATCCATTAAAATAGAAAATAACGGGTATGCCATTTGTTGCAAAATTATAATGATCCGATCTTTCGTAATAATTATATGGATCATCCCCCATATTGTAGGTGTAATCCAGTTTCAACTGTGTATATTTTTTATTAGTGTCTTCTGATAGGTCATGCAGATCCTTACTCAAGCGGTTAGAACCAATGAGATAAACATAATCGCTTTTGCCTTTATATTTATCATCAATTCTTCCAACCATATCAATATTAAGGTTGACAAGAGTGCTGTCAAGAGAAAAAACGGGATTTTCTACATAAAACTTTGAACCATAAAGGCCAATTTCTTCCCCTGTAAAATGTGCAAAAAGAATGGATCTTTTGGGTCCATTTCCTTGTTTTTTTGCCATTTGAAACGACTCCGCCAATTCCATGACTGCCGAGCTTCCAGAGGCATTATCGTCCGCTCCGTTGTAAACTTCGTCTCCTTTCATGCCTAAATGATCATAATGAGCAGAGATTACGACTACTTCATTTGGAAATTCACTTCCTTCTATATAGGCAAGTACGTTTGGTGAAGGCCCTTTTGATTTGTTTTCAAAAAACTGCTGTGGAATCATTTGAATGTAATCAGGACACTCCGTTGGAGCCAGCAATCCTATGTGTTCGTAATAGGCTGTAAAATAATTAACAGCCAATTTTTGTCTTTTTTCTCCGGTTTCTCTACCTTCAAGGATATCAGAAGAAAGAAGGAACAAGTGCTCCTTCAGGTCTTCGGTTTTGATTTGATCGGCATATTTGATTATGTCGGTTTCTTTAATGCTTCCGTCGCTTTTACCAGAACCACAGGAAAGAATGCTAAACGCCAATAAACATATAAGTATCTTTCTCATATTGAGTAATTGTAAACGCAAAAATAGAAATATATTTTACCTATTTGATGATAAATTGTCTACTTTCTTTGTCAAAGCGCATGGAATTGTTATCAAAAAGCAGGTTGATTTGGTCAGATGCGATCAACTCAGAAGGGACTCCAGTGATTATTTTTTCCTCTGTCATTAGCCATAATTCATCGGCTATTTGAGTGGCGAGCTGAATCTCATGGGTAGATATCAGAATGGCTCTGTTTAATTCATGGGCGATTTTTTTAAGAAGCTTAAATGTCTCCATTTTATGTTGCACATCCAGATGAGCTGTGGGTTCATCGAGAATAATCAAATCAGTATTTTGCGCCAAAGCCCTGCAGATCATAGCTCTCTGTAATTGTCCGTCACTTAATTTGTCACATCTTTCGTGCATTAGCTCAATCAAATGAGACTGAGACATTGCCTCTTTGATTTGATTGAGATCTTCTTCAAGAAGTTTGCCGATCCAATTGGTGTATGGCTGGCGGCCTAAAGCAATAAGTTCATAAACAGTTAGGTTGCTTGATGGAATTCTTTCTGTTAGCACAAGGCTTATTATTTTGGCCAGCTCGTTTCTTGAAAATAGATCGATGCTTTTTTCTTCCACATGGATGTCACCGGCAAGTTTGGGCTGCATTTTAGTCAAGGTGCGCAATAAAGTAGACTTTCCTATGCCATTTTTTCCAACCAAACAAACCAATTCACCTTTGCGTAAGCTAAGATTTATGTGTTTTGAAATGACCTTAATCTCTTTCTTTGAGCCATATCCAATGCTAAGGTTCTTTGCGGTCAAAACGTTATGTTCTTCTCTTTCTGACATTATTTTTGTTATAGTACCATTTTCTTTTTTCTCAACAATAGCCAAATCACTATAGGAGCACCAAACATGGTGGTAATAGCATTGATTGGCAGGGTATACTCACTGTTGGGTAATTGTGCTACCGTATCACTGATCAGCATAATATTGGCGCCCAAAAGAGCTGCAGCTGGTATGATTAGCTTGTGTTCGGAAGTATTTAGGATCAATTTCGTCATATGGGGAGCAGCCAGACCAATAAACGCGATGGGGCCGGCAAATGCAGTAATAACCCCTGTGAGTAAACTCGTTGCAATCAACAAAAGGTTTTTGGTTCTTTTAATATTAATTCCGATGCTTTTCGCATAATTTTCACCCAGCAAAAGGCTATTCAAAGGCTTGATCACCGGCAAGATCAAAAGGGCTGCCAGTAAATAGACGCAAGTAAAAATAAGTACTTCCGACCATGTCAAATTTCCAAGACTTCCAAATCCCCAAAAAAGATATTGCTGCAGGTTTTCAGCACTGCTAAAATAGGCCAGAACGCTAATTACTGCCGAGGTAAGGCTACTGAACATCAATCCGATGATCAATATACTCATGGTATTTTTAACCTGTTTTGAAACAACCATCACTGCAAATAAAACCAAAAAGGCCCCGCAACTAGCTGCAATACTGATAAATAGTTGTGACTGTGCAAGCAGCGTGAAGCCTCCTCCAACGATGGAGGAACCCAAAATGAGTAGGGCAACTCCGAGACTGGCTCCCGAACTGATACCCAAAACATAAGGGCCTGCCAATGGGTTCCGAAACAAGGTTTGCATGAGCAAGCCACCTATCGATAAACCTGATCCAACCAAAACGGCAGTAATGGCCTTGGGTAGCCTGTAATGAACAATGATATAATTCCAGCTTTCCTTATTGCCTTGTTCTCCAATCAGGCCTTTAAAAACAGCTTTGATAGGGATGTCAACAGAGCCAAGGCTTATGTTCACAATAAAAAGTACCAGAAGTAGCAAGGTGAGCACTAAAAAGCTTAATTTATATGAAGTTTTGGGGTTCAATTTAAGATCTTGGAATTTGTATAAAGTTAGAATTTTTAGACCAATCAATACTGGTTAATCCAGTTTTTGAAGGAAATAGGGTTCATAATTTGGTAAAAGTTCAGGATGTGCCACTTTGATTAGGTCTTTTAAGACGATATGAGGCTGCATCGGGCCAAACTCGAAATACTCAACGCCTCCGTTGTCGCTTCTTCTTTTTGAAAATGAATAAACCTCCTTGTCTTTAAAGGCTTTGAATTGGCCGTAATGTGCATTCGCGCTCTGTAATTCCTCCAATGTTGTATAATATCCAGAGCCAATCCATAGTTCGGCTATATCAGCTTTCTCATAAACCGTTTCAAAACTAAATACGAGACTTCCCTGACCCTCCGTGTGATTCCAGATGTAGTCGGTGTTTGCATCTCTGTACAGCTGAGCCGTAAAACTTTCTCCAGCCGGCAGGTTCCACTTGTCTTTATAGAGCACTCCCGACATGATCTTTGGTTTTCTTTTGGCCTTAAGGGCTATTTTCTTAGCCTCGAGATATTGAAATTCAATGCTTTGGAAAATGCTATCGGCTTCCCGATCTTTGTCAAAAAGTGCTCCAAACAATTTAATCCATTCAGCTCGGCCCAGAGGCGTATCTTCCAGCCAGTCCCCGTTAAAGACCACCGGAATTCCATTCTTCTCGATGTTATTGTAAAGCTTGGTTGATTTTCCCATAGAGAAAGCGATCATTACATCTGGTTGCAGGTTGATGAGTACTTCTGTATTAAAATCCTGCTCATTTCCCAGGTCTGTGACCTTCCCTTGACTAACCCGCTCCCTTGTTTTTTGAGAAGATATATAATCTGTATTTGGAAAGCCCGTAAGGCTTTTAATTTCATTCAGAATCTCAATCATGGGTATGTGGGTAGTTGAAGTGGCCACTATTTTTTCTACAGGAATATAGATTTTGTTCTTTCCGTTGTAATTTTTGTTTCTGTCTGAAATCAAGATAAACTCCTGATGTTGCTCAGCACCTGGATAAGGCGATTTAATTATTAGTTTTTTATAACCATCATATACTTGAATATCAAAGCCTTTAGCATATTTAACTGAAGTATTAATAGTATTATTTTCAAGATCAATTTCAATCTCTTTTTTAGCTTTGCTACAGGAAATAGTCAACAAGAACAGTGTTAAGAAAGCCAGAGAATTATAAGGTATTTTATATTTTTTCATAGCGCACTGCATGTTTATTTTTGGAGGTTGATTTGAAAGGGCAAGTTTACAATTTTTTCCAATAATAGCCAGTAATATATTTTTTTACCAGTTATAAAGCCACTACATTTGTCTTGGAATTTGGTCCGTCAGCTGACGGATAAAAAAAGGGAATCTCGTGAAAATCGAGAACTGTCTCCGCAACTGTAAGCTTAGCTGTATAAACAGCGCTTGTTGTTAAAAATTAAAGGTCACTTTCGATGGTGAAGGGAAGGCCGACAACAAGACGCAAGCCAGGAAACCTGCCAGAGTCTAGAACAGCAATGTTTTCGGAAGAAGAACTATTGGCATGAAACGAGTACTTCTATTATATATTTTTGCGTTTGGGACGCTCTATTCTCAAAACGACAGCATCAATAATCTCGATGAGATCATATTGCGTGGTAATTTTTCACCTGTCTTGAACAGTGGTTATGAGGTTCAATTAATTACAGACTCAATTCTTAAAGACAGTTATGAAACCTTAGGGAACCTTCTTCAGAAACAAGCTAATTTTTATTTCAAACAAAATGGTAATGGAATGGTTTCCTCAATTTCATTGAGGGGCACTAGTGCTTCACAAACTGGAGTTTACTGGAATGGTATATCCATTAATTCTGCATTGAATGGGCAGACAGATTTTAATACACTTCAAGGCAATAGTTTTGATGAATTGGAAGTGAGGAAGGGAGGAGGCAGTGTTCTCTTGGGTAATGGCTCAATTGGAGGCGCAATAAACCTTAAGGACAAGGTTAATTTTGAAGAGGGGCAAGGTATCAGGCTATTGGCAGGAGCAGGAAGTTACGAAACTTATTTTTCACAGTTAACTGCTAATTGGAGTAATGACCGGGTTTATGCTAAAATTTCAGGTGGTATTCAGAGTTCAATCAATGATTATGACTATTTAGAAACTGAATTAAAAAATGAGAATGGTCAGTATAAGAATTATAATATTAATGCGACTTTTGGATTTAAGATAAATGACTATCATTCAATTAATCTTAACGCATCTATTTTTGATAATGATAGAAACCTGTCAAGAACACTTACAACAGAGAGTTTATCGAATTTAGTAAGCAAGGATAGGCGGCTATTATTGAATTGGAAATACGTGGGAGATCGTTTTACTTCATCGCTCAAGACCGCCTTTCTTCATGAAGATTTTGAATATTTATTTGATAAAAATGTTGCTGAAAATGGATCATATGGAGAAGGCGATCGTTTCATTGCCAAGTATGATTTTAGCTATTTTTTGAGCAATAGAATTTTTTTCAGAGCTGGCTTGGAGTTTGAGAATGCAGTAGGTAATGGCAGCAGTATTAGTGGGGTGACGCAAAATGATGCAACAGCCTACTTTTTGTTTCATCATGAACCATTTGAACGCTTCAAGTATAATGCCAGTTTTCGAGTAGGTCTTTCCTCAGCATATGAGATACCCTTTATTTATTCTTTAGACGCAAAATACCAATTTACGAATCAACTGTCGCTTAGAGCTGCTTTTTCAACAAATTACCGATTGCCCACATTCAATGATCTTTATTGGGAGCCAGGAGGAAATCCGGATTTGAAACCTGAAAATAGTTTGTCTGGTGAACTAGGTTTAAACTATACATCGAAGGGTTTTCAAATAGCAGGTGGCGCCTATTTTATAAAGAGTACAGACCTGATACAATGGAGGCCTGTGACTCAGGATTTCTGGCAGCCTCAAAATGTCAGTAATGCTTCAAACTATGGTTTAGAATTTTCAACTGCTTATAACTGGTCGTTTGGTTCTCATAATTTCGGAATTAAAGCCAATTATGATTATACCATGGCACAAGATGATGACATCGAGAAACAACTTATCTATGTACCCAAACACAGGGCTG
>CAZQRD010000006.1:0-61791 GCA_964595535.1 uncultured Flavobacteriaceae bacterium
TAAATGCCGATGGTAAGGAAATAATGCTCGATGAACCAACCGGTTTTGAATTACCGCCTAAAGGATTTGACGTTGATGATCCTGGTTTTATTGCTCCTGTTGAGGATGGGTCTGGTATCAATGTGGTCGTTAATGAGGATTCGAAGCGATTACAGCTTTTAGAACCTTTTACGCCTATTGGTGATCAGATCAATAATGCTAAATTACTGATCAAGGCTTTTGGGAAATGTACTACTGACCATATATCTATGGCTGGTCCGTGGTTGAGATTCAGAGGGCACCTTGACAATATTTCTGACAATATGCTCATTGGTGCTGTGAATGCTTTTAATCAAGCAACAAATTCAGTAAAGAACCAGTTAACAGGTGAATACGGACCTGTACCTGCAACTGCCAGAGCTTATAAAGCCAATGGAATTTATTCTGTGGTAATTGGTGATCATAATTATGGAGAAGGATCTTCAAGAGAGCATGCTGCTATGGAGCCTAGACATCTTGGTGTAGCAGCTGTAATTGTGAAATCTTTTGCCAGAATCCATGAAACCAACCTTAAGAAGCAAGGGATGCTCGGTCTGACATTTGCTATTGAGAATGATTATGATCTTATTCAGGAAAATGACAGTTTCAATTTTGTTGATCTTGATCAGTTTGCTCCCGGAAAGCAATTGACTCTTGAAGTGGTTCATGAAGATGGAAGTAAAGATGTTATTATGTTAAATCATACGTATAATAAGAATCAGATTGAATGGTATGAAGAAGGTTCTGCTTTGAATTTGATCAAAAAAGAGAATGCTAAATAGGTTGATTTTTAATTGAAACAAATAATATAAGCTCCGGAATCTACCGGAGCTTTTTTTATATAATTACTTCTCCTGTCTTGATTGATCTAAAATCATCTGCATATTTTTTTTAATCAATTTGTAATTTTACCTGATTTTCTCGACAAATTTAAAAATGTGGTTATATGAGACGAATTTGGTACTTAGAAAATATTGATTTATTCAAAATCTTGTGCCCACATACATACGGAAGGTATAAAGACAATCATTCATTTAACCTCTACAATAGAAAAGACTATATCTATTTTGAAAATGATGCAGCCCGTAAGGTTTTTTTGATTGATAAGGGAAAGGTGAAAATCGGCTATTATACTGAAGATGGAAGGGAAGTAGTAATGGCAATTCTCACCAAGGGAGAGGTTTTCGGTGAGAAGGCAATTCTTGGAGAGGATAAAAGAAATGAATTTGCTGTATCTATTATAGATGGAACAAGTATTTGCCCTATAGCGGTTCCGGTATTACATGATCTTATGCGGAATAATCAAAAATTCACCTTAAAGATTTATAAATTCATTAGTTTCAGGATTCAGAAATTAGAGCGCAGACTTCAAATTCTTTTGTTCAAGGATACTGAAACCAGATTGTTGGAGTTTTTGAATGAATTGTGTGAAGATTACGGGTTTTGCTGTGAAAAAACAGGAAAGATGAAGATTAAACATCCCTATACTCAAAAAGACATCGCCAGTTTGATCGGAACTTCCAGACCCACGTTGAATTCGATCATGAACAAACTAAAAGAAAATAAAGTGATCGATTTTCGACGGAATGAGATCCTTTTATTAAAAGGTTCCACTATTGTTGCGGGTTGACAATATAATTTAGAATCAATCAATTTACTTTCATAAAATACATTTTAGTTCAAACGTAGATTTTGTTTATCATTCATAACTTCGGAGGTGTCGTTTATTTTGATCAATTGACTCGATGTATTATTTATAGATGCGTGCAAAATAAAACGAATGAGTTTGTTAAAGCGTATCATTTAGATATTTTGAATGACAATTTGTAATCATCTTGAGGTCGTTTCGTCTTATTTCTAAATAAATAAAACAATAGTCATGAAAAACTATCTTGAAAGACTCAGTTCTATCGTTGCAGCTGTAATTTTGCTGCAAACGCTCTACTTCAAATTTACAGGCGCAGCTGAGAGTGTTTATATATTCAACCAGTTGGGTATAGAACCTTATGGGCGAATTGGCACCGGGGTGTTGGAATTGACCATTTCAGTATTATTACTGGTAAAAAGAACGTCACTTATAGGAGCTATTCTTGGAATTGGAGTTGTTTCGGGAGCGATTCTATCGCACCTTTTTGTCCTTGGCATAGTAGTGCAGGATGATGGAGGACTTTTATTCACACTCGCAATTCTAGTATTCGTTTTGTTGCTATTAACTATTATATTGCAAAAGGAAAAAGTAGTGGTACTTGTAAAAAGCATCAAAAAGTAAAAGAAAAATAAAGGGTATGAATTTTATAAGAAAAAATGTATCAAATATTTTATTTATAGGTTTTATCATTTTTCTATTCACGCCTTATGGTTTGCCGGTTCGTGCAACACTTATTAAGGGAGTGAGTATGATAACCACCAGAGTGTTCTCTTTGAAAATTGACGAGGAAGATCAAGTTCGTCTTGATGATTATAACTGGCAGTTAAGAGATCTGGAAGGAAAGCTAATAAATATGGAGACTTTTAAGGATCAAGTTGTGGTCGTTAATTTTTGGGCTACCTGGTGCCCGCCTTGTGTGGCAGAAATGCCTAGTTTCCAAAACTTGTACAATGCGTATGGAGATAAAGTTATATTTCTATTTGTAGCGAATGACAAAGAGGATAAGGTTGTTAAATTTCTTGAAGATAAGGGTTATGAATTACCAGTTTTTTTACAAGCTTCCCAAGTTCCGGAAGAAATGAATTCAAATTCACTTCCAACTACATACATTCTAGACAGAGATGGTGACATCGTCGTAAGCAAAACAGGTGCGGCTGATTGGAACAGTGACAGAGTGAGAAAATTACTTGATAGCTTGATACAATAAAAAAAGGTTACCGTATACGATAACCTTTTGATTCAAATAAAATATACGAATGACTAAAGTTGTTTAATCATTTTTACAGGCAATAAATAGATCTCACCGTTTTTGGTAGGTTTGTGATTTACTTTCTTGTAGTTTAATTTTCTTTTCAATTGAGTTTCTAATTCTGCGCTTCCTGTTTCAACAGAAAGAATAATCAATTCTCTATTGTTATTGACAGTAAATAAAACTTCTGCCGAGAACTGATCAGCCTCCATTTCGGTCAAAAAGTTTGATCCGATCAAATCGACAATCTCCACGCGTAACTCATCTGTTGGTTTAACAGGGTTAAGGTTTGCTGCGGATACATTAATTGTGAAAAGGGCAAGGGCAAGAACAAATATTTTTAAAATTTTCATGATAAATAATTTAGATTAGATAAATAATAGATTAGACATTTATAAAGTAAAGGACGCCACTTTTGCAATAATTGTTACACATGAAAATGTTAAAACTTCATCAATTAAGAAACATTTAACGAATGAAGGTGAATAGGTCATAATAAATTAAGGAATTATTAACGTATGTGATAATTGAAAGAAAACTTAGTGATAATTTTCACCGAGACATTGTGCTGAAGTTTTTCATGATAATTTGATAAAAACAGGATGGGTGCCTTAAGATTCAGAACGTATCTTTAGAAACATGATTAAGTTGAGCCATATACAACAAAAAAAAACTGTCTGGTTAAGACAGTTTTTGATTCAAATAAAATATACCAATGACTAAAGTTGTTTAATCATTTTTACAGGCAATAAATAGATCTCACCGTTTTTGGTAGGTTTGTGATTTACTTTCTTGTAGTTTAATTTTCTTTTCAATTGAGTTTCTAATTCTGCGCTTCCTGTTTCAACAGAAAGAATAATCAATTCTCTATTGTTATTGACAGTAAATAAAACTTCTGCCGAGTACTGATCAGCTTCCATTTCGGTCAAAAAGTTTGATCCGATCAAATCGACGACCTCGATGCGTAAGTCATCTGTGGGTTTGATTGGATTAAGGTTGGCTGCGGATACATTAATTGTAAAAAGGACTACGGCAAGAACAAGGATTTTTAAATTTCTCATGATATATAATTTAGATTAGACAAATAATAGATTAGACATTTATATTATAGAAGACGTAGCTTTTGCAAGAATTGTTACACATGGAACTGTTAAATCTATATCAATTAAGAAACATTTAACGTATGATGGTAAATAGGTGATACTATTTTAAGGAATTACTAACATAAACGGAAAATAACAGATTTGAACCAAAATAGGCAAAAAAAAAACTGTCTGGTTAAGACAGTTTTTAATTCAAATAAGATATAAAAATGATTAAAGTTGTTTAATCATTTTTACAGGTAATAAATAGATCTCCCCGTTTTTGCTAGGCTTGTGATTTACTTTCTTGTAGTTTAATTTTTTTTTCAATTGACTTTCTAATTCTGGGCTTCCTGTTTCAACAGAAAGAATAATCAATTCTCTATTCTTATTGACAGTAAATAAAACTTCTGCCGAGTATTGATCAGCCTCCATTTCGGCCATAAAGTTTGATCCGATTAAATCAACAATCTCGATGCGTAAGTCATCTGTGGGTTTGATTGGATTGAGGTTGGCTGCGGATACATTTAATGTAAAAAGTACAAAGGCGAGTGCGAATAATTTTAAACTTTTCATGATTTATAATTTAGATTAGACAAATAATAGATTAGACATTTATATATTAAAAGACGGAACTAATGATGTATTTGTTACACAATTGATCGTTAAAATTTACTCAATTAAGAAATATTTAACTTTTGAAACGTAGAAATGAGGTATTATTAAGAAATGCTTAACATAATTAAGAATTAATTAGATAAGCAATCAGTTAAATGTGAATATGAAAATAAATTAAATGGATATTGATAATGTATTAAAAAGTACGTTAGCTACTGCCAAAGGAATAGATCAGTTGCCTTAACTCTTTTCTCGTTTGAGCATATCCAGAATGAGTTTACATCCTTTTTTAATTTCTCCATTCGAAATGGTCAAAGGAGGAGTTATTCTAACGGCCCTTGGTTCATATAAAAGCCAAAAGAGTAAAATACCGGTTTTCATCCCTGAAAGAATAAGTTGATCTGCTGCTTCGGTGGTTTTCATGATCAGGGCCAGCATCAATCCTTTACCACGGATTTCTACAATAGATTCATGGACCAGAAATTTTCTGATTAAGGCCTCTTTCTCTGAAGTTTCCTCCATCAATGTAGAGTTGAAAAGCGTTCGCAGGGTCGCCAGAGCAGCAGCGCAAATGATCGGATGTCCGCCAAAAGTAGTGATATGCCCTAGTTTTGGATTGCTAACAAACAAACTCATTTGTGCTTGAGAAGAAATAAAGGCCCCAATGGGCATGCCGCCTCCTAAACCTTTACCTGTAATTAAAATATCAGGTGTAACATCGTATTGTTGAAAGGCAAAAAACGTTCCAGTGCGGCCTATACCAGATTGAATTTCGTCCAATATGAGCAAGGCACCTACCTGGTCGCAACGTTCGCGAACCTTTTTAAGATAGTTATTATGTGGTTCAATAAAACCAGCTCCACCTTGAATGGTTTCCAATATGACTCCGGCAGTATTTTTATCTATTTTCAGTAAATCAGATTCCTTATTGAATTCAACAAACGAAACGCCGGGGATGAGAGGTCTGAAGGCCCCATTTTGTTCCTCTCTGCCGCAAACACTCATAGATCCCTGAGTATTGCCGTGATAGGCATTTTTTGCTGAGACGATTTCAAACCTTCCCGTTACTCTTTTGGCTAGTTTCAAAGCTCCCTCCGTCGCTTCAGTTCCGGAGTTTGTAAGATAGGTGCAATTTAAAGATTCCGGTAAATGCTTTGCCAGAATTTTTGTAAGTTCCAACTGGGGTCCCTGGACAAATTCGCCATAAACCATAACATGCATATAACGGTCCAATTGATCTTTGATGGCTTCTACTACAGGAGTAGGCTGATGACCAAGCGTATTGGCTGATACTCCTGCTATAAAATCCAAGTATTTTTTGTCATTTGTATCGTAAACATAACTGCCTCTTGCTTTTTTGATTTCCAATAAAAGCGGGTGAGGGCTGGTCTGTGCCTGATATTTTAAAAAGTCATTCTTCATCGTTTATGAAAATATCATATTTTGATTTTGGCTTTTCTAATTCCCTCCAGATAAACCCTCTTAGCTTTCGTGCATTAATTGGTAGTTTTGAGGGTGGATAGGTTAGACCGTCAGGTGAAGTAATAAATTTAGAAGATTCGATTTTGCCATCTCGAAAAACAAAATGAATCTCACTACAGGAAGTTTTTTCAATTCCTATAAGTGCTTGTTCTTCGTCTCTTACAAAATGGATTACCTCCGAATTTCCAACGATAGTTACATATCGAAGATCACTTTCTTCGAATTTTCCATAAAGATCCCTGCCTTTAATCTGATTGAATCCTATTGAATCTTTATCTATGACAAAAGCATTGCGAAGCACCTTTAAGCTGTCTAGTTTATTGGTTTCCGTATTATTTAATAACTGGATCGTGTCTCCGGTTATTTGACTCTTCTTTGACCAAAGTACAGGGGATCTGAACATTTGGGTCAACCCGCTGCCTTGATCCGAATGAATTGAATCACATTTGCCACTTAAGTCACTTTTGAAAAATTTCACATCGTGATAAGCCCGAATGATTCTCTTTTCAGGTCTTCCCGTGGCTAAAATCGTATCTCCGTGAATAAATAATGAATCTTTATTCGTATTGGTAATGGCCAGGGCCCTCTCGATCACGAAAGCCGAATCAACTTTTTCAAAGAACTCGGCATAATTACCTTTTAATACGATATGGTTAAGGGTATCGATAATCACAATATTCTTTGTAGCGGATGCAAACCCTATTGTTCTGTTATAAAAGAGACTGTCGGCTTTAATCTCCTTTTCATCAAATTCTATTCTTGCATTTTTGGTAAAGTGCGAGACATTCTGTTTCGTGTCATAGAAACCTTTTTCACAATAGATAAAGTTATCATCGCTTTTGATAGTGGACGGACCGTACAAAAAGGCTTGCCTGCTGTCTGTGTAATAATCAAGATGGTTTGATTCGAGTATATAATCAGGATTAGTCAAGACCACTTTTGAAATGGCCTGAAACTTGTTGTTTTCCAAATAATAGTTCCCGGTATTGCTCGTTAGGATATTGATACTGTCTTTGATGGTGGCACCATATTTATAATAAAGTAGCTGTCTTGATCTGTCAAAATTCAGAGTATCAGTACTCAGCGTCATTTTTGAGTCTTTGATAACCACATTACCCCATGACAATGCCTTCTGTGAATCCCCATTGTATTCGGTATATTGGCTGGTCTGGACAATACTATCGCCCTGATTGAGCACAACATCACCATAGGCTTTAATAAAATTCTCATTTTTATAGTGGACGGCCTTTTTACAATTGAGCTTGATTCCTTCATGTCTGATTTCAATATTCCCTAAAAGAATGGTTGCTCCTGGCAACCTTACTTTGTCAATACTGGAATTGTCAGAATGTATGATTTCAATTCTTTTTCCTTGTGCCATGCTCAAAAAGGAAACAGAACAAAATAATACGAACAGAAGTGTTGATTTCAATGGTTGTGCAATTTAATTTAGCATTACAAATATAAACTAAATGAAAAAAGGCAAAGTTCTTCTTGCAGACTTTACCTTTTTTATCTTTTGTTTAAAAAGGACTATACCATAATGGTTTGCTTTCTGTCAGGACCTACTGAAACGATTGTTACTTTCGCCCCCACAAAGTCTTCAATAAATGCGACATAATCATTAAGGTTTTTAGGCAACTCACCAGCTTCATTCATTGATGTCAGATCTTCCGTCCATCCTTCGAATTCAGTATAATTGACCTTGACATTTTCTCCTTCTATATTAAAAGGAAAATGCAAAATATCCTCACCCTTGTATGTATACGAGGTACAGGCTTTTAAAGTTTTAAAACCAGAAAGCACATCTCCCTTCATCATCATCAACTGAGTAACGCCATTGATCTGAACTGCGTATTTTAATGCGATCAGGTCAAGCCATCCACAACGTCTGGGTCTTCCTGTTGTTGCTCCAAATTCATGTCCTACTTTTCCCATGGTCTCACCATCCTGATCAAACAGTTCGGTAGGGAAGGGGCCTGACCCAACTCGAGTGGTATAGGCTTTAAATATCCCAAAGACCTGACCAATTTTATTAGGTGCTACACCTAGTCCGGTACATGCGCCCGCAGCTGTTGTATTTGAAGAAGTTACAAAAGGATAGGTTCCGAAATCAATATCGAGCAATGAACCCTGAGCACCTTCAGCAAGAATGGATTTCCCATCAGACAAAGCCTGATTGATGTATTCTTCACTATCTATAAAAGAAAGTTCTTTTAAATTTTTAATGGCAGCGAAAAACTCTTTTTCAAGTTCCTCCAGGTCAAATTCGAGGTCCACGGCATAGAACTTGATCAAATTGAGATGTTTCTCTGTAAGAGCCCTGTAGCGAGTCTTCCAGTCATGCATCTCAAGATCTCCTATTCTAAGGCCATTTCTTCCTGTCTTATCCATATAGGTAGGACCTATGCCTTTTAGCGTTGATCCTATTTTTAATTTACCTTTCATCATTTCAGAAGCAGCATCTAACAAGCGATGGGTTGGTAAAATAATATGCGCTTTTCGTGAAATCAGTAATTTGGTTTTAAAATCAATCTGATAGCTACTAAGGTTATCAAGTTCCTTCTTAAAGATCACAGGATCAATCACTACCCCGTTGCCAACAATATTAATAGCTCTGTCATGGAAAATTCCTGAAGGTATTGTATGCAAAACATGTTTATTGCCATCAAAGATAAGGGTATGTCCTGCATTCGGGCCTCCTTGGAACCTGGCAATAATATCGTAATTCTTCGTTAGGACATCAACAATTTTTCCTTTTCCTTCATCACCCCATTGCAGGCCTAGTAATAAATCAATCATTTAATAAATTTTATAAGTTATTCTGCTGTTTTGTTTTTTTGACCATAGAAGTAAAGCGAGTGGCTGTCGATTTTTACATCAAACACGTCTTCGATCGACTTTTTGATATTTTCGATCCTCGGATCACAAAATTCGATCACCTCACCAGTGTCGGTCATTATAATATGGTCATGCTGCTTGTTGAAATAAGATTTCTCATAATGAGCCTGGTTTTGACCAAATTGATGCCTTCTTACCAAGCCGCATTCCAAAAGTAATTCAATAGTATTGTATAAAGTTGCTCTGCTCACTCGGTAATTCTTATTCTTCATCTCTATGTACAATGTCTCGATGTCAAAGTGGTTATCATTGTCATAAATTTCCTGAAGAATGGCGAATCTTTCCGGTGTTTTTCGATGGTTATTATCTTCTAAAAACTTGGTAAAGAAGTTCTTAACCGTTTCCTGATTTTGGCTATTACTCATGTAAATAAAATCCTGGTTCTTGCATTGCAAAGTTACATTTAATACCCACATTAATACGAAATATTTGCAAAAAAAAGCAACAATTTATTTTGTATTTCTGGTCACTTTTTCAATACCTTCTATCTTCCGGAGTTTTTGAATAAGATTGTTTAATTGCTTGTTATTATTAATATGCACTGTGATCAATCCATGAAAAAAACCTTCATCACCCGAAATATTTAAACTGTGAATATTCACGTTTAGAATCCCTGAAATTACTTTGGTAACTTCATTGACCAATCCAAGATTATCAACCCCTATGATTTCAAGGGTGGCTTTGAATCCTTGTAGTGACGAGTCTACCCATTTTGCCGAAATCACTCTGTAGGCATACTGAGATTGCATACTAAGGGCATTTGGACAATTGTGTTTATGGACCTTAATCCCATCCTTTATGGTGATAAATCCAAAAACCGAATCGCCTGGAATTGGGTTGCAGCATTTTGATAAACTATACTTGAGTTTTTCCTCTTCCTTCCCAAAAACAAGCATGTCATAATCGGCAGTAACCTCCTCTTTTACATTGTCATCCTTCTGAACAGTTGTTCTGTTCATTCTACTTTTCAAAAAATGCATCAATACGTTAGATCGTTGGCTCGCATATTTTTTGAGATCCTGATTTTCAATACTGCCATTACCAATTTTGTAGAATAAGTCAAAACTAGTTTTAAGTTTAAAGAAATTAACAAGTTCATTGATGGTTTTCTCATTCAATTTGATCTTAAGATGCCTCAATTTTCTTTCGAGAACTTCCCTGCCTTCTTTGGCAATCACCTTGTGCTCTTCTTTCAGGATGCTTTTGATACGTGATTTGGCCCTTGCGGTTTTCACAATATCCAACCAGGCTAGTTTTGGGTTTTGATTTTTAGAAGTAATAATCTCCACCTGATCACCACTATGTAATTCCTTGCTAATCTGAGTTAGTCTACCATTTACTTTAGCAGCTCTGCATCTCATGCCCACTTCGCTGTGTATTGCAAAAGCAAAGTCTAGTGCAGTAGCACCTTTTGGTAGTGATTTTATGTCACCATTTGGGGTGAATACATAAATTTCCTTGGCGTACAGGTTTAATTTGAATTGTTCTACAAAGTCAATGGCATTCACATCCGGGTTTTCCAGCGATTCTCTTAGCTTATTCAGCCATAATTCCAGACCACTCTCTTGTTGAGAGCCGTGTTTGTATTTGAAATGAGCAGCATATCCCTTTTCGGCAATCTCGTCCATTCTGGCCGATCTTATCTGAACTTCAACCCATTTGCCTTGAGGTCCCATTACTGTGGTGTGAAGTGATTCATAACCGGTTGATTTCGGTTGTGTGATCCAGTCACGAAGTCTGCTCGGGTTAGGATTGAAATGATCTGTTACTATTGAATAAATTTTCCAGGCATCAAATTTTTCATCTTTGATACTTGACTGATATACGATTCTAATGGCAAATTTGTCATATACTTCATCAAAGGAGACACCCTGATTCATCATTTTTCTCCGAGTCGAATAAATGGATTTGGTTCTTCCCTTTATCGTATATTTAAAACCTTCATGATCTAACGAATCCTTGATGGTTTTGGTAAAGCTCTCGATGTATATTTTCTGTTCCTCCTTACTCTCTGATATTTTTTCCTTAATATCAGTATACACTTCATTTTCGGTATATTTCAAACCCAGGTCTTCCAGCTGTGTTTTTATATTGTAAAGTCCCAGGCGATGGGCCAGAGGGGCATAAATGAATAAGGTTTCAGACGCGATCTTAACCTGTTTATCTTCCCTCATTGATTGAAGGGTCTGCATATTGTGAAGTCGATCTGCGATCTTTATAAGAATCACTCTTACGTCGTCGTTAAGTGTAAGGAGCATCTTACGAAAGTTTTCAGCCTGAATGGACGCATTCTGGTCCTTTTGTAATTTTGAAATTTTGGTGAGTCCGTTGACAATCTTTGTTATGGTCTCTCCAAACAATTGTTCAATATCTGCAAAGGTATAATCTGTATCTTCAACAACATCGTGTAAGAGAGATGCCGCAATAGAAGGGGCCCCTAGTCCGATTTCATTGGCCACGATCTTGGCAACAGCTATGGGATGATAAATATAGGGCTCACCTGTTTTTCGCCTTTGATCCTTGTGGGCATCGGCTGCAGTATCAAACGCCTTTCGGATCATTAGCTTGTCATTGTTTGACAAGGTCTGATACGTGTCTTTCAACATGTCTTTATATCGACTTGCAATTTCTTTTTTCTCTTCCGCTATGGTTACAGTATAAGCCATTGATTAAAATTAATATAAAGCGTATTAATTAACAAGTTTTTTATTCAGCCGATGTATGTCTTTAAATCTCTTGGACATTAACTTGTTTTCAAATTTTTAACCCTTTGAAGTAATGTAGGGTGCGAATAATGAACAAATACATTTGCCTTGTGCGGTGTGAGATTACTCAGACTATTTCTCGAGAGTTTTTTAAGGGAGGAGATCAATGCTTCTCCATTGTAATTTATTTTGGCGTAATCATCGGCCTGGTATTCAAACTTTCTGGAGATAAAATTCATCAATAATCCGGTTAACTCAGAAATCGGGCTATAGAGAATTCCAAAGGTGATCAATCCAATATGAAAACTTGGAATATCAACAGAGAGCGCTTGCGACAGAATGGCGTTATTTATAAACAGAGAGAATATATATAGTGTCACACCCGTAATCAGGAGAGAAAGGACCATGTTGACCATCACATGTTTTTTCTTGTAATGTCCTATTTCATGGGCCAAAACAGCAACAATTTCATCTGTCTCGAGATCGTCGATCAGTGTATCATACAACACAATTCTTTTTTTGGCACCAAATCCTGAAAAATAGGCATTGGCCTTAGTAGATCTTTTGGATCCGTCAATAACAAAAATATTATCGAGTTTAAAACCAGCTTTTTTTGAGAAGTTATAGATGGATTCTTTTAAGACGCCATCTTCAAGGGGAGTTTGTTTGTTAAAAAGAGGAACGATCAAGGACGAATAAAACATGGTCATAAAAATCGTAAAAAGACCGATAAAACCCCAGGTATACAGCCAAAAGGAATCCCCTGTTTTTTGATAGAACCACAGTATAATTGCCATAACACCTCCACCAATGATGGCGCTCAGGAGCCAGCCTTTAATTTTGTCAATAAGGAAAAGTTTTTTGGAACTTTTATTAAATCCGTATTTTTCTTCAATTATAAAAGTGTGATAATAGGAAAATGGCGTATTCAATATGTCACTTCCTATCATGATTACACCAAAAAATATCAAGGCTACTGAAATGTCATTATTGCTATAACTTCGGGCAAATTGATCTACCCATGCAAATCCTTTAAAAATAAAAAATCCGAGAGTAAGGACCATACTAAAACCACTTGTCACTAAAGAAAAACGATAATTTTCTTTTTTGTAGGCCTGAGATTTGAAGTACTCTTTCTTATTGTAAACATCGGTCAGCTCTTCAGGGATGTGATCATTAAAATGTTTTGCATTCAAATGGTCAATTAATTTATCGATGATAAAATCAAGAATAAGAACGCTGATGATGATATAAAATAGAAATTGTGGACTCATTTGATTTACTGAGATTAATGTATAAAACTCCTTATTCGGATAACTCGAAATTTCTTTGTCTTTTGGCTTCAAAAATAAGAATTGCAGCCGAAACAGAAACATTAAGAGAATCTATTTTACCCTGCATGGGTATGATAATGTTTTTAGAGGCATTGGCGAGCCATTCTTCGCTTAATCCCGTTGCTTCAGTTCCAACTACAATGGCAGTGGGTTTTGTATAATCTATTTTATGATAGGCTACACTTCTAGGGTCAAGCGCAGCCGAAAAGATGTTAATTTGATTTTCTTTAAGAAGACTCAATATTTCAGTAGTACTTCCATATGCGATTTGATTTGTGAAAACACAGCCTACGCTAGACCTAATAATATTAGGGTTGTAAAGGTCTGTTTTGGGATTGGCAATGATCACAGCATCTACATGAGAAGCGTCAGCCGTTCGAAGCAATGCTCCGATATTTCCAGGTTTTTCAGAAGCCTCAACCACCAGGATTAAAGGATTTTTTTTAAATTTTAAATCACTCAATAACAATTTTTTAGTAACCGCTACTGCTATAATACCTTCAGTTGTTTTACGATGTGCTAATCGCTCATAAACTTTAGTTGAAACCTTAATTATATGAGGCTTGGGGGAGTCACCTGAAAAAACAAGTTTTGCTATTTGACTTTCGTCAATAATCTCTTCACAAAATAACAGATGTTTCAATTGATAGCCCCCTTCAAGAGCAAGCGTAATTTCTCGTAAGCCTTCAATCACAAAAAGCGATTTCTGTTTTCTTGTTCTTGATTTTTCCTGCAAGTGAATGATGTCTTTGATCAGATCATTTTGCAGGCTTGAAATTTCTTTGATCATGCAAACTTTTTATTTAGCCTTTCAAATGTATCAATTAAAATTCAATGTGTACTTTTTGTCGAAAGAAATGAGAAGGTCCATAATCTGGTTATAGCTTTCCAAACCATCTTTTTGCTGGTTGTACTTTAAGAAATTGTCATAAAAAGTCTTAAACAATGGTTCGAATGGGTTTTCATATTGTTTCCAGAACTCATCAGATTCTCTAATGTTCTTAAGAACACCCTTTGGAACCCTGTCAACATATGATTTGAAGAGTTCCTGATCATATCTTCTGATATCAAAAAGCGCGTAACGCAATACTAAAAGATAAGCCGCATATTGAAAATATGGATCTTTATGCTTTGATGCTGCCAGGAAACCCACAAAGTTCGCTTCACTTTCAGACGCGATCCCGATTTGATGGGCTACTTCATGGGAGCAGGTAAAAGGTAAATTTACTTTGGGAATCAAATGATCTACCTGTGCTTCACCAGACAATGGATTAAAATATCCTGAAAAACCCATATAGGTTAAGGGCAGGCTGAACAGCGATTTTTTAATAGAAGGTCTTTTGTATTGCAGGAAGTCAAACTGTTCGCCCAACTGCTCATAACCATCTTTTGTCAGGGCTATAATTTTGTTTTTTGTATAAGGTACAATTACAGCAATCGTATCATGGGATGATAATTGACGCTGAAGCATGGAGGTTTTGAATAGTATATTTTCTGTTATGGATTCGAGTTGGGTGATGTTGAAAACCTCTTTTTCCAGCGCAAGCTTTTTTGACAAAGGACTTCGCGAGTAATTCAGTCCCCATAGGAGGTAAAAGAAAAAATAGAATATCGAAACTCCTGCTATAAAACTAAAAATCAATGCAAGTCGGTTTTTGTTTTTATTGAGAATCAATTTTATAATAAACCGCAGTATTAAAAGAATAAGTAGCGCATATATAATATCTCCAACTGAAAAGGGAATCCATCCGAACAAAAACCTCAAAACAGAAGAGATGAATTGATAAAGGCCGTTGACATAGACTTTATCAATAAAGGCTGGGTAATTCGATAAAATAGCGACCAACCCAATCTGTAAAAAAAGGAAAACCGATAGAAGTATATTTCTTTTTTCTTTATACATTGCAAGCAATTATTCTAAACAAAAGAACAAATTATTAACAACAATTACAATTAACTTTATGTAAGTGTTTGTTTTTTTAAAAAGGTTCTAAAATTGCTAAAGAATTGCTAATTAATTTATTAAGGTTTTTCTAATTTAGGAAGACGTTAAGACCTAACTACAAGTAGAGTTTTAAATGCTGTTTTTTTAGAACAGCGTTATTAACATATATTCGTTTGTTAACAATTATTGTTAACTTTAATTGGGCTTAAAGAAGGCGTTTGCTTTCGTAAACATTTACATTTGCCACATGGATTCAGCCAGATCATTATCATATAAAAATAAAAGTAAAGGGACCATCATCAATCTTGAGCAAGGAAAAATACCTCCACAGGCTATAGACCTTGAGGAGGCTGTCCTGGGGGCGATGATGATCGATAAAAAAGGTGTGGATGACGTTATTGACATCTTGCATGCAGAGGCATTTTACAAACCAGCGCATCAGTTTATCTATGAGGCTATTTTTAAACTTTTTGAGAATTCTGAACCCATTGACCTTCTTACTGTGTCAAACCAGTTGAAAAAAGATGAAAAACTCGAAGCTGTAGGGGGAGATTTCTATCTTATCAACCTAAGCCAGAAAGTTTCATCTGCTGCACACATTGAGTTTCATGCCAGAATTATTCTTCAAAAGTATATTCAGCGAAAATTAATCAGTATATCGAGTGAAATCATTGCGAATTCGTATGATGAAACAATGGATGTTTTCGATTTACTTGACCAAGCCGAAACAAAACTTTTTGATATAACTCAGGGTAATTTAAAAAAGAGCTCGGAAGCTGCTCATAACCTTGTAACTCAGGCACTGAAAAAGATCGAGGAAATTTCGAATAAGGAAGGGATGAGTGGAGTTCCTACCGGATTTGGCAAACTGGATCAGCTTACTTCTGGTTGGCAGCCATCCGATTTGGTAATAATTGCTGCAAGACCCGGTATGGGAAAAACCGCCTTCGTGATGTCTATGGCCAAGAACATGGCAATCGATTTTAACATGCCTGTAGCCATATTTTCACTGGAAATGTCTTCGGTTCAATTAATTACGAGAATGATCTCAAGTGAAACGGGAATTCCTTCTGAAAAATTGAGAAAAGGAAACCTGGAAACCTATGAATGGGAAGCTCTTAATGTTAAAGTAAAAAAATTATCTGACGCTCCTATTTTTATAGATGACACCCCTTCATTGTCGGTTTTTGATTTAAGAGCCAAAGCGAGAAGACTTGTGTCACAGCATGATGTTAAAGCGGTGATTATAGATTACCTTCAATTGATGACCGCGGGGTCTTCGACAAAAAGTTCAGGAAACCGTGAACAGGAGATCTCAACGATTTCAAGAAACTTAAAAGCCCTGGCAAAAGAACTGAGCGTGCCAGTAATTGCCTTATCACAGTTATCAAGGGCTGTGGAAACTAGAGGGGGAAGCAAGCGACCGCTGCTATCTGACCTTAGGGAGTCGGGAGCTATTGAACAAGATGCAGATATTGTTTCGTTCATCTATCGCCCAGAATATTATGGTCTAACAGAATGGGATGATGATGAAAGAACACCCTGTGATGGTCAGGCCGAATTTATCGTTGCCAAACACCGTAATGGTGGATTGGAAAATATAAGAATGAAGTTTATAGGAAGGCTGGCCAAATTTGCTAATTTGGATGAAGGCTTCGAAACTGAATTCCAATCTTCAATGAATACAGGTCAAATCTCTCCTAGTAATTTCACTAGTGCCAATGATGCTTTTGGACATATCGAAAAGGATGACGACGTTCCGTTTTAACAAAAAGCACAATCAATCGCATGTATGTAAGGAAGTCGCTTCATAAACTCCGTCTCTATTTTTGTTTAACAACTTTGTTGTTGATGCATATTACAGCATTTGCGTCTTATATACTTGTTCCCATGGACGAGGAATCTCAAAAAAATCATCTAAAAGCATACGGAATTACCTATCAATCACTTGTCCAAGGAAAAAAAGTACAATGGTTATTAAATTATCGTGGAGGGTCATTTCTCCTTGAAGATCATGAAGAGATAAGGCGTGAATGCACCATAAGAGGGGTATCATTCGAGGTTATTTCAGAGGCTGAATCCATCAAAATTTTGGAATTGATTGCAAGTCCGTCTCAGAATATGGAAGCCGTGGTATTGGAAAAGGCTCCAAAGATTGCAGTTTATTCACCTAAGGATAAGCAACCCTGGGATGACGCGGTTACCATGGTTTTGCAGTATGCTGAAATTCCTTATGAAACAGTTTATGACAAGGAAGTATTGGAAGATAAACTGCTGTTATATGAATGGCTGCACCTTCATCATGAGGACTTTACCGGACAGTATGGTAAATTCTACGGGGCATTTCGAACTGCTCCCTGGTATATTGAAAACAAAGTCAGGGCCGAGCAACAGGCAGTTGAAATGGGCTATACAAAAGTTTCTCAACAAAAACTGGATGTGGCAATCAAGATAAGAGATTATGTTTTTGGAGGTGGTTTTATGTTTGCCATGTGTTCTGCTACAGATAGTTTTGACATTGCGCTTTCAGCAGAAGGAATTGATATTTGCGAGGTCATGTTTGATGGAGATCCATCTGAAAGAGGGTATCAGGCCAAACTGGATTATGAACAAGCATTTGCCTTTAAAGATTTTGTTCTTGAAAGAAACCCGGTTATTTATGAATTTTCGAACATTGATACAACAAGAAAAAGAAAAGTTCTGAAATCAGAAGATTATTTTGAGTTAAAGGAGTATTCTGCCAAATGGGATATGGTGCCTAGTATGCTCTGCCAAAATCACACCTTACTGGTTAAAGGTTTTATGGGGCAGACCACAGCATTTGAATCAGCTTTGATTAAATCTACAGTCATGGTTATGGGCCAAAACAATGTTAATGGTGAAGCCAGGTATATTCATGGAGTGAAAGGGAAGGGTATGTTCACTTTTTTTGGTGGACATGATCCTGAAGATTACCAACACAGAGTGGGTGACCCCAAAACAGAACTTGATTTACATCCGAATTCTCCTGGATACAGACTTATTCTGAATAATGTTTTGTTCCCGGCAGCCAGAAAAAAGAAACAAAAGACTTGATTAAAAAAGTCTGAACAAGGAGATTAGTGACAATATGGCCGTGATTGAGCCGAGAATCAAATTCAATTTTTTCCCTGAACGCATTTGCCCCTGTGCCACTTTTTTAAAAAGTAAAGGATAGGTGTACAGTATTAAAAAACTTCCAATCGCTGAGCCAGTTACAAAAAGAAAGATATGGTCAGAATCTAAGGGGAGCAAGCCAAAACTGTTTAGCAATGTGATTATGCCATAGTAAAAAGGTACAGCAAACATATTTAAACCAGACAACAGTAAACCAATGAGAAACGTGTTTCTGTAGCCTTCCTTAAATTCCTCTACTCTTTTTTTATCATTTCTGTAAGCATAAAAAAAATAGATTGAAAGCATAACAAAAATAAAAGTCGCCATGGTCTGAATAAAATTCAGAATTTCGGGGTTTTCTTTACTATGTTGGATAAGAAATGCTGCTGCATAAGCTTGCAGGAGTACAATCGTACCGACGCCAAAAGCAAAACGGATAGCATTCGCTCTTCCCCTTTCAAGATTTATTTTAACACTGGTCAAATTCAACATACTAGGAACAACCATCCCCAAGAAAGAGGTGGAAAATCCAAAAATAAAATCTAAGAACAAACTCATCTTATCGAACTTATGTCTGGTTAGTTCGTAAGAAGGAAGTGTGCATTACAAAAAAAGCCGGTTTCTTTTAATGAACCCGGCTTCGTGTCGTTTAGAAATCAATTAGTTTCCAATCCATTTTCTGGCATTGACAAAGGCTTCCAACCAGGGACTAACCTCATCTTTGCGATCAGCAGGGTAATTGGCCCAGTTCCATTGGAAGATGGATCTTTCAATATGCGGCATCATAACCAGGTGTCTGCCGTCTTCACTGGCCATCATGGCCGTATTAAAATCTGATCCGTTTGGATTTGCCGGATATCCCTCATAGCCATATTTAGCCACAATATTATAGTTAGATTCTTCATAGGGGAAACTGAATTTACCTTCTCCGTGTGACATCCAAACCCCAAGTGTCTGTCCTGCTAGCCCTGATAGCATAACAGAGTTGTTCTTCTGTATTTTTACAGAAGTAAAACCACTTTCATGCTTTAAAGAATCATTGTGCAGCATTTTTGGTTTGACATCATGATCAGGATTGATCATTTCGAGTTCTACAAATAACTGACAACCGTTGCAAATACCTACAGATAAGGTATCTTCTCTGTCAAAGAATTTTTTTAAGGTCTTATTTGCTCTTTCATTGTATAAAAATGCTCCCGCCCAACCTTTGGCTGATCCTAATACATCTGAGTTGGAAAATCCTCCAACGGCACCGATGAATTGTATATCCTCCAAAGTTTCACGTCCACTGATCAAATCGGTCATGTGTACGTCTTTAACGTCAAATCCTGCCAGATACATGGCATTTGCCATTTCCCTCTCGCTGTTTGATCCTTTTTCTCTGATAACGGCAGCCTTTGGCCTTGGTTTTGAAGCATCAATATGTGGTAATTTTCCCGAAAAATCCTTAGGAAAATTATAGATCAAAGGTTGTTGCTTGTAATTATTAAATCTGGACTCAGCAAGATTATTCGCGGTTTGCTCCTTGTCTAAAAGATACGAAGTCGTATACCAATAATCTCTATAGGTTTCTATATCAAAACTTAAATCAAAATTAGTTATTTCAAGACTGCCAGAATTAACAGCGGTTCCTATTTGATGATAACTAATGTCATTTAATCTAAGGATGTTCTCAACATCTGTTGCTCTTGCGGTTTGAATAATGATTCCACTTTTTTCAGAGAACAATAATTTCGTCAGATCTTTTTCATCAAACCCATCAAGGTGAATAGTTGCTCCGAGATTATTCTCAGCAAAACACAGTTCCAAAAGAGTGGTAAGCATTCCTCCCGCAGAAATATCATGACCGGATAGTAACAAATCTTTCTTGATCAATTCCTGCACCGTATTGAAGCAATTCTTAAAATAGGACGCATCTTTGATTGAAGGTGTTGTTGAACCAATGCCATTTCTAACTTGTGCAAAACTAGACCCGCCCAAATGATACTCATCTTCAGAAAAATCTATATAATAGATCCTGTTATTCTCTGTTGTCTGAAATACGGGTTCCACAACGTTTCTGATATCAGAACATTCACCGGTAGCTGAAATAATAACTGTTCCCGGGGCGATTACCTCTTCATCAGCATATTTTTGTTTCATAGAAAGCGAATCCTTTCCAGTAGGCACATTAATTCCTAAAGCGATAGAAAATTCTGATACAGTTTCTACAGCATTGTACAGTCTGGCGTCTTCACCTTCATTACGACAAGGCCACATCCAGTTAGCAGATAAGGAAACCGACTGAAGACCTTCTTTTAATGGTGCCCAAACAATATTGGTCAATGCTTCGGCAATCGCGTTCTTTGAGCCAGCTCGTTCATCGATCAGGGAACTGGCGACTGCGTGTCCTATGGAAGTTGCAATACCAGTATGTCCTTGAAAATCCAGCGCCATCACGCCAACATCATTTAAAGGTAACTGAAGAGCACCAGCACATTGCTGTTTTGCCACTTTACCTCCTACACAACGGTCAACTTTATTTGTGAGCCAGTCTTTACAGGCAACTGTCTCCAACTGCAAAACATTTTTCGTGTCTTCGTAAATTTCATCAACACTGTATTGCACTTGTTTATACTTTCGATCAAGTGTTTGGTCGGTCATCACCGTTTGAGGTGAACTGCCGAACATATCGGCCAAATCAAAATCCATCGGTTTTTCTCCCGTTTTCTCCGAACTAAAAGTAAATCGATCATTTTCAGTTACCTCACCCACGTCATAAATAGGTGATCGTTCCCTATCAGCTATTCTATGAAGATAGGCCAGATCCTTTTCGTGTATGACCAATCCCATTCTCTCCTGTGATTCATTTCCAATGATCTCTTTAGCAGATAAGGTTTGATCACCAACCGGTAAAGCGTCGAGGTTGACTATACCTCCTGTGTCTTCAACCAACTCTGACAAACAGTTCAGATGGCCTCCCGCGCCGTGATCATGAATAGAGATGATCTTATTCTCATCTCCTTCTACCATTCCTCTAATCGTATTTGCGACCCGTTTTTGCATTTCAGGATTCGATCTCTGAACTGCATTTAAAGTGATGGCCTTGTCAAATTGTCCGGTATCAGCAGAAGATACAGCAGCGCCACCCATTCCGATACGGTAATTATCACCGCCAAGAATAATAATGCTATCACCTTTTACAGGCTTATCTTTTAGACTGTCAATTTTCTTACCATATCCAATACCACCGGCGAGCATGATTACTTTATCAAAGCCTAGTTTTCGGTTGTGTTCCTCATGTTCAAATGTGTAAAGCGAACCAGAGATCAAAGGCTGTCCGAATTTGTTTCCAAAATCAGAGGCTCCATTGGAGGCCTTGATCAATAAGTCTATCGGAGTTTGGTATAACCACTTCCGTTCCTGCATGGTTTCCCATGACCTGTTTTTTGTAAGCCTGGAATAAGGGGTCATATATACAGCAGTTCCTGCTAAAGGCAAAGATCCCTTTCCTCCGGCAAGCCTATCTCTTATCTCTCCACCTGAACCGGTAGCAGCACCATTAAAAGGCTCCACAGTGGTTGGAAAATTATGTGTTTCGGCCTTTAATGAAATGACCGATTCTATTTTCTTGTTTTGATAATAATCTGGTTTATCAGCTGATTTCGGGGCAAATTGTTCTATAATTGGCCCTTCGATAAAAGCCACGTTATCTTTGTAGGCCGAAACTATTGTATTAGGATTTTCAAGAGAAGTCTTTTTGATCATTTTGAAAAGTGAATTGGGTTTCTCCTTTCCATCAATGACAAAAGTACCATTGAATATTTTATGGCGACAGTGTTCAGAATTTACTTGGGAAAATCCAAAAATTTCAGAATCTGTCAATTTTCGATCTAATTTTATTGACAACTCATCCAAATATGTTACTTCGTCTTTGCTAAGCGCCAGCCCTTCTGATTTGTTATAGGAAGCAATATCTTCAATCTCACGAATGGGTTCGGGTGCTATATTCACTGTGAATAACTCCTGATCCAGTTGCTTGTAATAATGTTGGATCATTGGATCAAAAACCGGGCTGTCTGAGCTTGTTTCAAAAAACTCTTCAATGCGAGTAATTCCTGATATACCCATGTTTTGAGTGATTTCAACCGCATTTGTACTCCAGGGACTGATCATTTCCTTTCTGGGGCCAACAAAATTACCAGCGATGGAATTTTCTTCTACCTTTTCAGCTTTGCCGAATAGCCATTTTAATTTTTCAATGTTTTGTTCGTCAATTTCTGAAGGAGAAGAAACGGCAAATACCGTTTGTTTCTGAGTGAAAAAGTAGATCATTTGACTGATTTTATCTTTAGATTTTGAAAAGTGCCAATTTAATCAATTGGCCTTGTAATACAGTAGGCAATGTTAATAATAATCAATAAATTATTATGGTTTTGAAATAATTTTAATGACTTTAGATCAATACAATTTGATCTCGTATAAAGCACATGTTCTAAGTGCTGGATATTTGACGAGTTTTGGGTGTTCAAATTCTTTGATATATGTCATCCCTATCTTTTTCATGACTTGAATGGATCTTGAATTTATTTTTGAAGCCATTGAATATATGCAGTCCAAATCTAAATAGTCTTTAGCGTATTTAAGGCATTCAACAGCGCCTTCAGTGGCAAGTCCTTTTCCCCAGTATTCTTTATTTATTCTCCAACCAATATCAATACAAGGAGTGAAATCACTATCAAAATTTTGTTCAGAAAGGCCTGTGAAACCAATAAATTTATTGGTTTCTAGATGATCTACAGGGAAATAGCAAAAGCCATTTTTTGAGAATTGATTTTGCATGCGTTCAATGAATTCGCCAGTTTCTTTTGCGGAAGGTAAAAAAGGAAAGAACTCCATAACTTGAGGATCGGTATTAAGTGAAGACAATTGTTCAAAATCATCATCCAACCAAGTTCTGAACCCCAATCGAGACGAGGTGAAAAGGTATTTGTCTTTTGAGTTATTCACTTTAATTTATACCGATTGGTCTTAAGATTTTTTTTCCAAGAGAGCCATATAAAAACCATCAAATCCAGAGGTGGCAGGAGAAACTTTTTTATCCTTGATCATTTCAAATTCTTTGTGGTTGGCTAAAAACGCTTTGACTTGTTTTTCATTTTCTGAAGGAAGGATAGAACAGGTTGCATAGACTAATTTACCCCCCGTCTTTACCATAGATCCGTATTGATCGAGTATTTCTGCCTGGGTTTTTCTGATTCGGTCTATAAAATCGGCATCCAGTTTCCATTTAGAATCAGGATTTCTTTTCAATACACCAATCCCACTACAGGGAGCATCAATGAGAACACGATCAGCCTTTCCTTTCAATTTTTTAATTGATTTGGTGCCTTCAATAGTTCTTGTTTCAATATTGTGAGCCCCGTCTCTCTTGGCTCTTTTCTTAAGTTCAGCCAGTTTGTGCCCGTGTATGTCCATGGCAATAATTTGGCCCTTGTTTTCCATTAAGGAAGCCAAATGAAGTGTTTTGCCTCCGGCGCCGGCACAAGTATCAATTACCTTTTGGCCAGGTTTTACATCTAAAAATGGCGCTACGAGTTGCGAAGAAGCATCCTGAACCTCGAACAGCCCCTTTTTAAAGACTTGGCTAATAAACACATTTTTTCGTTCTGTCAGCATCAAGGCATCTGCTGCAGAAGGAACGATCTCTGTTTCAATTTCTTCCTCCCGGAGCAATCTTTGTAAATCTTTTCGGGTGGTTTTAAGAGTATTGGTCCTGAGAATTACTCTGGCTTGTTTATTTAATTCTTTAATTTCAACATCCCAGCGTTTCCCTAATTCAGCTTCACCCGTCTCATCCAGCCAATCTGGAATAGACTCTCTGAATTTTCTGACACTTTGTAATTCGTCAAATTTTCCTTTGATCCTTCGGGTTGGAGTTCCTTCGAAATATCGCCAGTCGGGTAAATCAATTCCTTTTAAGGTAGCCCACACCGCAAAATTTTTCCATAAATTATCTCTGGAATAATGTTCCTTTGTTCCTGCGATTTCATTGTAAAGACGTTTCCATCGTACCATGTCGTAAATGGTTTCGGCCACAAACTTTCTATCTCTCACGCCCCATCTTTTATCAAGTTTTAAGGTTTTTTGCACCACCTTATCAGCATATTCCTTCTCATTGTAAATAAGATCAAGTGCATGGATCACCGCCAGTACAAGATTTCTGTGTAAACGCATCAGTAATTGAATTTTAGGCCGCAAAGGTAGGGATTAAATGCAAAGGGAATAGTACCGAGGAATTGATTTGATCAAAAATTAAATTTGCTCTACAACAGTTTCAGGAGAATTTTTCAAAAACACCCAAACCAAACAGTGCAAAATCATATTTAACAGGGTCAGAAGGGTCCATTTCTCGTAGCTTAGCATCTAATTCTTTTAAAGCTTTGGCATCGTTTTGTTTTCGATTAAGTAGGCCGAGTTTTCGGGCGACATTTCCCGAATGAACATCGAGAGGACAGGATAAAATAGAGGGGGAGATCTTGTTCCAAATCCCAAAATCAACACCGGCATTATCATTTCGAACCATCCATCTTAAAAACATATTGATTCTTTTTGCTGCCGAACCTTTTGACGGATCTGAAATGTGTTTCTGAGTCCTTTCCGGATGCCCGATCTCAAAAAAATGCCTTTTAAAATGATGAATGCTATTTTGGACGCTTTCAGGTTCGACATATTTGCTAAAAACGGATTCCAGGCCCCCATGTACTTTGTATATATGTTGAAGTGCTTCCATAAAGAAACTCAGGTCAGTGGCATTAAAAGTTCTGTGGACGAAACTTTCCATTTCCCTGGGTTTCCATTCCATAATATAATCATAAGGAGAATTACCCATCAGGTTCATTAATTTTTGAGCATTTTGGATGATCATCTTTCTATTTCCCCAGGAGATAGTAGCGGTCAAAAAGGCAGAGATCTCTATGTCTTCCTTGTCGCGGTATTGGTGCGGAATCTGTATGGGGTCACTTTCAATAAACCTCGGGTTATTGTATTGATTTACCTTTTCATCCAAAAATTCCTTTAATGTTGAAGATTTCATACCTGATGATAAAAAATCAAATGTAAAGAATCTACAAAAGAATTAAGTTTTATATTTTCGTAATTCCTTATAAAACTATCATCATTAACTTTCAAACGTCCATATCGTATTTAAAAGGAGTGGGTCCTTCAAGAGCTCAGCTATTAGGAAAAGAGCTCGGGATCTTTACGTATACCGATCTCGCCAATTTTTTTCCTAACCGATATATTGACAGAACGAAATTTTACAAAATAAGAGAACTGCAAATAAACAGCGCAGATGTTCAGGTTATTGGAAAGATCACAGGAATCAAATCTGTAAAGCAAAAAAGGGGTAGCAGGTTGGTGGCACAATTTGTTGATGACAGTGGCCAGATGGAGCTGGTTTGGTTTCGGGGCGTTAAATGGATTCAGGATTCCTTAAAGACAAACGTGCCTTATGTGATCTTCGGTAAAGTAAATTTTTTCAACGGAGCGTTCAATATGCCACATCCTGAGATGGAGCTGCTAAGCGAATATAAAAAGGGCTTCAAGATATCCATGCAACCCATTTACAGATCAACAGAAATATTATCAAACAAGGGGGTTAGTAACAGGGTTATGCAAAAAATGCAGCAGCAACTTTTTACAGAGACCCAAGGAAAATTCGGGGAGACGCTTTCTGAAAAGGTGATTAATGAACAGGCATTGATTTCCAAGAATGAAGCCATGTTCAATATACATTTCCCCCAAAGTCAGGAATTATTAACCAAGGCCCGTCAGAGACTGAAATTTGAAGAGTTGTTTTTTATTCAGTTACAACTGGTAGTTAAAAACCTAACAAATAAAAAAAAGAATAAGGGTTTTGTTTTTGACAGGATAGGTCAATATTTCAATGGGTTTTACAAAAAACATTTACCTTTTGAACTCACCGGGGCCCAAAAAAAAGTGATAAAGGAAATAAGAAAGGACCTTAATACCGGGGCCCAAATGAATCGTTTGCTACAGGGAGATGTTGGTTCCGGAAAAACTATTGTGGCAGTTTTATCTATGTTAATGGCCCTGGATAATGAGTATCAATCTGCCCTGATCGCGCCTACAGAGATCTTAGCCACTCAACATTTTAATGCTATAGACGAATTACTGGCGCCTATGAGCATTAAAGTACGCTTATTAACAGGCTCATCAACTGCTGCTAAAAGACGGGTAATCCATGAGGAATTGGAAAATGGCAGCTTACACATTATTATAGGGACACATGCCATTTTTGAAGACAAAGTCCTTTTTAAGAATCTGGGTCTTGCCATTATTGATGAACAACATAGGTTTGGAGTGGCCCAAAGAGCAAAAATGTGGATGAAGAATGATTTGCCTCCTCATATTCTCGTGATGACGGCCACGCCTATTCCAAGGACATTGGCCATGAGTGTTTACGGAGATCTTGATATTTCAGTCATAGATGAATTACCTCCGGGAAGAAAAATGATCAGGACCATACACCGGTATGACAGCAACCGTTTGTCAGTTTTTAAATTTATTAAAGACGAAATTGATAAGGGTCGTCAGGTGTATGTGGTTTATCCTTTAATAAAAGAGTCTGAGCAACTTGATTATAAGGATCTTATGGACGGATATGAAAGTATTTCAAGAGAATTTCCGCTCCCTGATTTCAGAATAAGCATTTTACATGGTAAGATGAAATCAGCAGATAAAGATTATGAGATGCAGCGCTTTGTAAAAGGAGAGACTCAGATCATGGTGGCCACAACTGTGATAGAGGTAGGGGTGAATGTTCCAAATGCAAGTGTGATGATAATAGAGAGCGCCGAGCGTTTTGGTTTGTCTCAGTTGCATCAGTTAAGAGGAAGAGTAGGCAGGGGGGCTGATCAGAGTTATTGTATACTGTTATCAGGATTCAAACTGACCAAAGAGGCGAAAAAAAGGCTAAGGACCATGGTGGAGACAAATGATGGATTTAAAATCGCCGAAGTTGACCTTGAACTAAGAGGACCAGGAGATTTAATGGGTACCCAGCAAAGTGGTGTATTGAATCTTAAGATAGCAGATATTGTTCAGGATTCCCAAGTATTGTATGCGGCAAGAAAGGCAGCGATTCAAGTGGCTTATTCCACATTGGGTCATAAAGACCCTGATTATAAGGAGGTTTGGATGACCTTTGGAGAAATTATGAAAAACAGATCGATCTGGGTGAATATCAGCTAAAAGAATCTCAATTAGTTTTTTTTTTTAGGTAGAATATTTATTTTTGACTAAAACCCCAAACCATGCATAAAGATTTATTCCTCGTTTTATTATTTTTATTGATCAGTACAGCTGTCATAGGACAAAAAGACACCCTTACACTTTCTAATAACGATGTTCTTGTTGGTACCATCGAGAAAATGGATCGCAGTATATTAACCTTTAGCACTTCTTATGATGATTCTGATTTTAAGATCAAATGGGGGGAAGTAAAGGAAATAAAAAGTCAAAGGCAATTTATTATTTCTTTAACCGATGGAGAACGATATACAAGCAATATTAATAGTGTATCAGGAATGGAAAAAATGGTGGTTTTAAATGCTGAAGGAAGTACGCTGGAATATGGTTTAATTGACATTGTATTTATCGAACCAATTGGCAAGAGTTTTTTTTCGAGGCTAACTGTTGATATGGATCTGGGCATTAACATAACAAAGGCCAATGATTTTAAACAGCTCACTTCAAATCTTAGTGCGACCTATCTGGCTTATAAATGGAGGGCCAGAGGCCTCTATAAAACCGTTTTGAGCCGTCAGGAGGGAGCTGCAGATATCAATAGAATGGACGCAGAACTGGGAGGCGAATATTACCTGCCACATGACTGGTTTATTCAGGCTAAGGCGATTTACTTGTCAAATGATGAGCAATTGCTGCAATTGCGATCTACCTATCAAGGAGGCGCGGGTTATTATTTTATAAGGAACAATACCATGTTTTTCTCGGCCTCAGCGGGTTTGGCCTATACCAATGAAAACTTCACCAGCAACAATCCTGATCGTACCAGTACCGAAGGCTATGTAGCAGTGGGGTTCACTAAGTACGCCATAGGCGATTTAAGCGTTGGGACAAACTTAGGATTATATCCCAGTTTTTCTCAAAGTGGAAGGTACAGATTAGATTTTAACTTTGATATGAAATATGATCTGCCACTGGATTTTTACATACGACTTGGGTTGTCATATAACTATGATAATCAGCCAGTTGAAAATGCTGAAGATAGCGATTATGTCTTTAGCACCTCTTTTGGTTGGGAATGGAATTAGCCTAAAATCATACCTGTGAATTCACTCATCAGGATTTTATCCTGGTTTCTGCTTCCGTAATTTTAAGATCAATAATCGCACTGTCCTTTTGGCCCAAATACCTTCTGCTGCCTAAATATCTGTTCTGGTTGAATTCATCATAATATGTTGAATTAGGATCAATGGAACCCAATTTAACCCTTCCGGAGGCGTGTATAAACTCTCCCTGGTCGTTACCCAACCATATACCCACATGGGTTACCCTTTGTTTTGTATTGTCGGTGGCTTTTCTTCCGAAAAACATCAGGTCTCCTTTTTGAAGGTTTTCTATTTTCAACTGCGGATCAATGTTTTTACCTGCCATGATCTGTTGCGAGGCATCGCGAGGGATAATATACCCATTCATTAAATACACTGTTTTGGTAAATCCACTGCAATCCATACCCTTTGAAGAAGTTCCTCCCCATAAATAGGGTGCTCCCAATAATTCTTTAGCATATAATTCGATAAGTGCCCCTGAGGGTTTAACTTCATCTATCCAAGTGTCATATGCTTCACTTTCCGATTTTTTAAGATATCCTTCTCGTTTATCCGGATATTGAACTTTGTAATAGGATGCCAACTCTTCTAATAGCGCCAATTGTGAGCCTAGTACAATGTCACCTGTTTTGAAAAGTTCATTGCCTTGTTGTTCGTACACATAGCCAAAAGCTCTGGTATAAATAATTTTTGTTGCCATTTTCCAGGAACTAAACTGTTCTGAAGATAAGAGCGTGACTCCTCCGTGATCTACCCATGAAATGTATCCATCAGGTGTTTGAACCAAATAAAAATCTCCTTGTATTTTCAAAACTTTTAAGGGCGTCCCCAGAATTGCCTGAGTTGCCAACTCTCCCGAATGTTTAGCATTTGATCGTATGTTTGCAACAGAATTGTTCACAATCGCCTGCTTCCATTTGCCAACACTAGAGTCGGGCAATACGGTCGCCTGATTTTCGAATTCCAATCCCCGGGTCTTCAACAAGTCGATCAGACTGTGTAGTGCCTGTGGTTGATCAGTTTCACCTGAAATTTTAATTTTGCTTGCCTCAGTCGATAAACTGATATTGTAAATTGCAACCCTTTTGTCAGGGGCATAATTCTTTTTAATACTGTCATTCAAGAGTTGAAGCGTCTTCAAGCCTTCCTTTTTCGATAGGTCACAAGAAAAGAGGGAAAGCAACAAAGTGATTGCCATTAAGTTTTTAAGCATAATTTGCATGTTACCTTTTTTAAAATCAGGACTAAACTACAAAATTTAAGATAATCTGCTAGTGGTTGAAAGCTGTCAATTTATTGTGAAGAAGAACGTTGTTTGATCCAGTCGTGCAGGTCGTAAAAGTTCTGGGGGGCAACCCCATGACCTACAGGGTATTCCTGATAACTGTAGTTGATATTTAGCTTTTCCAGATAGGGGCCTGTTTTCCTTGCCCATTCAACAGGTATTACTTGGTCTTCTGAGCCATGAGAAACAAAAAAATCAAGATCTTTGAAGGCCTCTTTTTCTATTGGTTTTTGAATTAATTCCTGATTTATGTATCCGCTTAATGCGGCAATATGGCGAATTTTATGAGGATGGTTAAGCGCATATGCCGTGCCGAGGATTGTGCCCTGACTAAAACCAAGAACAAAGATGTTGTTTTCATCTACCTCATATGCTTCAATAATTTCATTGATAAAATGATCAATTCGTTTAAGAGCTTCCTTTGCTTCAGGGATATCTGAAAATTTATCACTGTTCGAGGCGTCAAAATGTATGGTATACCAGGCATAACTTCCATATGCTAGTGATAAAGGAGCTCTGGCACTTATAATCAGTAATTCTTCCGGTAATTCATCAGCAAAAGAAAACAAGTCTTGTTCGTTGCTGCCATACCCGTGCAGCATGAGTAGTAAGGGTGGTTTGGATCGAGCAGTTTTAGGTTGTCTTATAAGGTATTCCAGCGATAATGAAGTCATGGATGTCTATTGTATATTTTAATTTTTTCAGGATCTTTATAACGATCTGCTCAATATTTTTTTAGTTCCTAAGCTATATTTTTGAACCATTCCTGAAATTGATCTCCCAAAAAGGGCACTGCTTTTTCCTCTCCTTGAATTGCCCCAATAAGGCCAATGATCCATAAAACAAAAACTCCTGCACTTAAAAACCAATCTAACCAACCGAAATCGGTAAAACGCTGAAGGAAATTAACCAGTAACCACAAGACAAAAATGCCAATAGCCTGGCGGATATGAAACGAAGTAAAATAATTGGGTTTGTTTTGATTCATTATAAACGCAATCAAGGTGCCGATTACAGTGATATAACTAATAATGGCCATGGTCTTTCCCTCTTGTGCAGTCTGATTATTCATAAGTCAATGATTTTAATAGTTTAACTCGTTCACTTTTTTGTGCTTTCCTCGGCAAGCACCAATTTATTGTTGGAGAAGATTCCATAAGCTTTTCCCAAAAGCTCCTTGCCTAGAAATGCTGAGTTCTTTGATTTGGAAATAATCTTAGTTTTGTCAAAAACGTATTTGGTATCAGGGTCGAACAGGGTCAACTCTGCAGCCACATCCTTTTGAATTATTGCAACCGGAAGGTCAAAGCGCTTGCAAGGGTTTTCGGTTAAGCAAACGATCGCTTCCTCCAGATCCAGTTTTTGTCTCACGCTGCCAAAAAGAGATTCCATTCCAATTGTTCCATAAAAACCCCTTTCGAATTCCACATTCTTATTTTCAATTTCAATGGGATTATGATCACTAACAATCATATCAATAGTTCCATCTTTTATTCCTTTTATAAGCGATTTCACATCCTTGTCTGACCTTAATGGAGGCATTACCTTAAAGTTGGTGTCAAATGACTGTATCTCCTCATCTGTAAGGAACACATGATGCGCAGCAACACTACATGTAACGTCAAGACCCTTTTTCTTAGCTTCTTTAATCAATTGTACGGCCTTGGAAGTACTAATAGTAGGTATATGCAATTTCCCGCCCGTATATTCTAATAAAGCCAGGTCACGGGTAATCTGCAGCTCTTCTGAAAGATTAGGAATCGAATTAAGCCCAAGTCTGGTAGTATTTTCACTTTCGTTTACGAACCCATGAGTTCCAATTCCTGCATCTTGAGGAAAACTCAAAACAATTCCATCAAAATTTTGAGTATATAACAAAGCTATTTTAAGCAAATTTGCATTTTCAATAGATTTGTTATAATCTCCGAAGGCAATGGCCCCTGAATTTTTCATATCAAATAATTCGGCCATTTCCTGCCCTTTTGCACCCTGAGTGAGATTGGCAATAGGGAAAAGGTCAACAGCAGATTCTGAGCTTTTCTGGATCAAAAATTCTACCGCTGATTTATTGTCGATAAAGGGATGCGTATTAGGATTTAAGGCAACTTTCGTAAATCCAGATCGCGCGGCCACTTCTAAGCCGTGCTTAATGTTTTCTCTTTCTTCATATCCAGGTTCGCCTAAAGAAACGCTGGTGTCGAACCAGCCATTTGAAACATGAAGGTTTTTCAATTGAATCTCTTTGCAATTTTTTGGAAGCTCCAGTTTTTTGCCGATGTCAGATATCACGCCATTTTTGATCAAAATATCCATCTTTTGGTTGTGATACCTTGAGTTGTTGTCGATGATCCTAGCAGATCTTAGAAGTATGTTCATTTATTTCTTGTTTTGATGCGAATCATCTAAAATAGTTAGTTCTTCAAAAATTTTTGAAGCAGAATTTCCAAGATTAAAAAAACCAAAGCAAAAATAATAAATAATTGCCATAGTTCTCTATTATTATTTCTCTCGTTTCCTTCTTTCATTGCCCCGTCTAAAGAATTGTATATTTGGATGTTCTCATATTGATCAGTCAAGGGGTTGAGATCTAAAAAATTAAGGTCACTTTCACTTCGATCATAATTAAACGCCAGAGTTTCTATTTTTTCTCCGCTTGATGTCAATTCATATAGACCTGATTTCATGGGGTAATCTTTGGTGGTAACTTCGATTCGCTCACTTGATCTGATTTGCATGGGGATGAATTCCTCGTCATTTTGAATAATTTTTAAGGGCTCATCATCAGATTTGTCTGATTGAATTCGTATCTCATTTCTTTGACCAATGACGAAGTAAATGGCCTTGTCATTTTTGTTCTGAACCGAAAAGTTGTAAAACAAAGGAACGATAAGGGGAGAGCTTACAAAATTGTTTCCCTGAGCAGATAAGTGAGATGATATCCAATAAACCTTGTTGTTGAAATAGTTGATTTCCGATACAAAATCTGAAAGGTCTTCGAATTGAAGAAGAGGAGAAGCATTTTTGAAATTGGTCATATATCCATCTTGTATTAACGGATATTCAAAATTATACACCTCCTTTTCAAATACCTGATCGAAAAATGGATGATCATAATTGATTCGGTTAACACTTTTTTCTTCCTTGAACTTCCCTAAAACACTTCCGGCTTGGAGGGCGTTTAACAGCTTGTTATACGAATCAAGGTCTGCATCCCTGGAGGGTATAATCACCAGATTTCCATAGTTTTGAACAAAGGCTTTCAAATTTTGGATAAGAGGATTTGATATTTTATCCAATTCATTAATAACAACAAGGTCTTGCTTAGGAATTAAACTTTGATCAAGGGCCGTATAACTGGAATTGAGCAAAACAAACTCATCAGGTTGATAGATCCTATCTATAAATTTATTTTGTAGACCAATAATCAAAACCTTTTTTTTTGGTTTTTTCGGAATATTGAAATAGAGTTCATTGTCAAAATTCAAACTGTGGTCGGTTAAAGAAATTTTGCCATAGTCTGATGAAGAAGCGGGAATTAAAAAGTCGATGTTGTGAACGGACCCAGCCTTCAAGCTTACAGTTGTTTTTCCGTAGAGTTGTTCATTGACAAATAGGGAAATACTCAGGTCTTTCACCTCCATTCTCTCGCTGCGTATTGTAGCTTTTAAGGATATTTGACGGCCATCGTTTTTTGTTATCCATACCGAATCCAAGGAGATGTTCTCGGTTGTTCTATCCGAAAGATTTACTAAAGAGTAATTGTAATTATCGTTGATTAAACTTGTATCAATATATTTGTTAACAGTTTGAAAATCAGAAATCAAATATATATCAAATAAAGTGTTTGATTCACCTTTAATATCATTGTTAATCTGAAACAACACCTGGTTGATGTCTTTTTTAAGTGGATAAAATTCAAGTTCAATCAAGGCCTTAGTAAGGCTCTTCTTGTCTAGATGACTAATGGGTTTTTGGTTAGTGATCAGGCTTACTTCCTCATCCATTTGGTCGAATTTGTCAAGCAGGTAATTTTTATTCAATTCCAAGTTGCCAACTCCTGTTTTACCCTTGGCCTGCATACTCATTGAATTGTCAATATAAAAAATATGTTTCCTTTCTTGAAGTCCTTGATTTTTATTGATAAATGGTTGAGAAAATGCTATAATCAACGAGGCTAGGGTCAGCATTCGTGACAAAAGAATAAGGATCTTTTTGAGTTTGGAACTTTTTCTGGTTTCAAGTTCGATTTCCTTTAGGAACTTAACATTCGTAAAAGCTTCTTTCCTAAATTTTTGTAATTGAAATAAATGAATGAGAAGGGGAATAAGCAGCAGAAAAAGAAAAAATAAAATCTCTGGATATTTAAATTGCATTATTCCGAATAACTTTGTTCAAAAGTAGGAATTTATTTTTCAACTTTAAAGGTTAATACAGGAAATGATAAAGACAAGGTTCCATAGGAGAAAAGTGCTGTACAGACTCGTTAAAGTTCTGTTTTGATTCCTTCACTGTCAATTTTAAACCTTTCGTATTTATTTTTTTTTCTCACTAATAAAAGTAACTCAGTTGCAGCTTCATTAAGATCTGTTGTGAGTAATTTTCCACCGTATTTTTCTGTAATCGTTTCGCGTGTTGTGTGCGCTACAACATGCAACTTAGATTTGTATTTTTTGAGCATTGAATTTAATTGAGGCCCAAGAGTGTCTGAATTCACATAACCTCTATACCAATAAGGGCTTTTGCTATAGAAAAAAAAGCTTCTCATTTCTATCCAATGATTTGCATCATATTTTGTGCTGTCTGGATGGTCTTTCATCAACTCAAGGTACATAGGTTCTTTCATAAAATAATAGGCTTTATTATTGAATTCTTCAAGAGAAATAGGGCCAATGTCTAATATACCACCATGTGACATTACAACATGATCAATTTTTAACAGCGATACTTTACTTCGTAACCAGGACCCAAGAAGAGAATTGATGGGATGAAACAACTCATCATAACCAAGGTCATGAGCTATTGAAATATTTTTCTCCTTTCGGCTAAGATACCTAAGGTCTTTAGTCATGGTCATGATTTCGTGATTACCAAGAACAAGATGTGATTTACCTCCTGCTTTTTCGGCTTTTCTTTCTAATTCATAGATAAACCAAAGAACTTTTGTAACATCATCTCCACGGTCAAAAATATCACCTAGGAAGACGACATGGGCATTTCCTGCAGTCCAATTTAAGTCTTCATCAATGACTTTTGATTTAGATAGTAATGTGATCAGTTGGTCATATCTTCCATGAACATCTCCTATTACATATATGGAATCCACTTTTTTATAGTATGTTTTATCCTGGTCAAAATCTGTTTTGATCATGACCTGAGACATCCCTGTTTTTTTACCTCCAAATTTCAGCGTAAAGGGCTCGTTCAATTCTTTTTTCAGGCTGACACTGTGTCTACGTGACGCATCAGTTTCGCCCGAAGAGACAACGTTATTGTTTAGGTCAACAACTTCATAATGACCTATATCTCTAGACCCGGTGATCCAACGGAAATTATAGTGGTCCTTTATTCCGACATATAAAGCGTAGGTACCTTCATATTTGAAATCATTTTTTGTATCAAATGAGTTTATTTCGGTATTCTTGTCAAAGCTCATAAAAATTAATACGGCAGAAACAGGAATGATGAAATAACGAATTATTTGAACTTTATTTTTAATTAGTTTCATAGGCATGTTTATGTTTTAAACTGCAAGCCTTGTTGATTTTCGTATCAACATATTTTCGATTATTGAGATTCTTGTAAAAGCTTTTTATATATTTAGCCATTGTAGTTCTACTTTCCTTTGTTAAAAAGTCAGAATTTTCGATTTCACCTAAAATATCCTCTTTGATACTTTTATAAAAATCTATCGTTTCGTAATAACCATTTTGGCGACAGAAACCTCTGAAATCTCTTGTTTTTACATTTTCGATGTTAGTTCCTTCAGGAGGAAGAGCATATGGAGTATCAACCAGTCCACTATAATCAAAGTCATAAGGCACAGCAATTGGTAAACTCCCACCATCACCTTTAACAAGTTTAATATTGTGCATTTTTGATATGGACCAATCATGATTTCCGATCATATATTGAAACATAATGAGCTTATCTAGTTCTACTTTATTCTCAAGCTCATGATTTCTGAGGGAATCCTTATAAACATGCACATTATTTCTTTTAGCTACATGCTTGATGTCTTCAATTAAAAACCCATAATGCATATTTGCCTCACGAGGGTTATTGACATCAATATAAGTGATTTCGCAAAGTCGAACATTGAAACTATAAGAGCTTACTTTTTGGTACAATTTGTAAACCAGATATTCTTTTTGATATAATTCTTCATAAGATTCATCAATCCTGCAATGTGTCACTAATTTAACTTTCTTCTGACCTTTAAAAATTGAATTTTTAGTATCAGTTTTATTAAAAGTTAATCGCAAAGGAGGGAAAGTACATATATGTTTAAATGCGCGTGAATTGCCACGTACCTTCAATTTTATCGCATGGTTCACGACGTTTCCGTCAGCTTGGGTATAGAATAATTTTGCCCCGTGTTGATTCCTTTCCTTCGTATCATTAGCAACGGTTTCTAAATTCATCTCAAGACTTAGTACAAGAATCGAATCTGATTGAAATAATTTTTTCGTTTTTGGCCCTATAGCATTTTTATCACTATCTCTCATGAAACCCATAATAATGAACGCTAAGACCAAAAATGCTGCGATATGTACTGATTGTCGATAAGTTGTATTAGTCATTTTCATAGGCATGTTTATGTTTTACCCTGCAAGCCTTGTTGATTTTCTTATCAACATATTTAAGATTATCGAGATTCTTGTAAAAACCATTTATATATTTGGTCATTGCAGTTCTGCTTTTTTCTGTTAAAAAGTCAGAATTTTCGATTTCACCTAAAATATCCTCTTTGATACTTTTATAAAAATCTATCGTTTCGTAATAACCATTTTGGCGACAGAAACCTCTGAAATCTCTTGTTTTTACATTTTCGATGTTAGTTCCTTCAGGAGGAAGAGCATATGGAGTATCAACCAGTCCACTATAATCAAAGTCATAAGGCACAGCAATTGGTAAACTCCCACCATCACCTTTAACAAGTTTAATATTGTGCATTTTTGATATGGACCAATCATGATTTCCGATCATATATTGAAACATAATGAGCCTATCTAGTTCTACTTTATTCGCAACCTCCTGATTTCTGAGGGAATCCTTAAAAACGTGCATATCATTTCTTTTAGCAACATGCTTGATGTCTTCAATTAAAAACCCAGGATGCATATTTGCCTTACGAGGGTTGTTGGCATCAATATAAGTGATTTCGCAAAGTCGAACATTGAAACTATAAGGGCTTACTTTTTGGTACAATTTATAAACCAAATATTCTTTTTGAATTAATTCTTCATAAGATTTATCATTCCTGCAATGTGTTACTAATTTAACTTTCTTCTGACCTTTAAAAATTGTATTTTTAGTATCAGTTTTATTAAAAGTTAATCGCAAAGGAGGGAAAGTGCATATCTGTTTAACCGTACGTGAATTGCCCCGTACCTTCACTTGTATCGCATGGTTCACGACATTTCCGTCAGCTTGGGTATAGAATAATTTCGCCTCGTGTTGATTCCTTTCCTTGGTATCATTAGCAACGGTTTTTAAATTCATCTCAAGACTTAGTACAAGAATCGAATCTGATTGAAATAATTTTTTTGTTTTTTGAGCATTGGTTGAGGGGTTTGCCAAGAGAAGGGATAAGACTAAAAAGAGGGTCCTGTGTAGCATGAGTATTTTTTTAGTTTTAGATTGAAACCTTGCTTTATAAGGTTTATCTTAACGTGTCAATTTTTAAAGTTTCATCTGCAGATAACAAATTTTCAGAAAATGAAGAAGACACTGTGGTTCTATTCAGATTCACTATCAAGATCCGTTTTAACCGGTTTTACCTAAAAGAAAAACCTCCAGTCCCGATCATGAATTTGATCTGTCATCTCCAGGTCTAAAATCAAAAAAGTGATTTCAGCGTAGATTTAAAGTGATTCATTGACTATACGTAAATATAAAAAAAAATAAAGGTCATTTCTTTTGAAATGCCTTTATTTTTTAAAGCATGTTAAATTTACACTCTTTTTTTAGCGTTACGAACCGTTTCTTTTAACAAAGCAAGCTTTATAACTTCTTTCATTTCTTTCACATAATGAAACTGCAATCCCTTTAAGTACTTTTGATTGATTTCTTCTATGTCTTTTCGATTTTCCGCACACAGGATGATTTCCTTTATATTGGCTCTTTTTGCCGCTAAGATTTTTTCCTTAATTCCACCAACAGGAAGTACCTTACCACGAAGTGTAATCTCACCTGTCATCGCCAATCTGGCTTTTACTTTTCGCTGTGTGAGTGTAGAAACCAAGGAAGTAAGCATTGTTATTCCGGCACTTGGTCCGTCTTTGGGCGTTGCACCTTCAGGAACATGTATATGTATATTGTTTTCGATAACCGTTTTATAATCGATCCCAAATTCCTCAAGATTTGCCTTTATATATTCAAGGGCTATCGTAGCTGATTCTTTCATGACTTTACCCAAATTACCCGTAATAGAGAGCGTACCCTTTCCTTTTGATAAAATCGACTCTATAAATAGGATATCGCCTCCAACACTGGTCCATGCAAGGCCTGTTACGACTCCTGGAATTTGGTTATTTTCGTATTTATCTCTTTCCATATGTGACGGACCAAGAATGGATTCGATGTCTTTGTTTGATATTTTGATGTCATACGATTCTTCCATAGCAATTGATTTTGCAGCGAATCTCACAACCTGAGCCAGTTTCTTTTCAAGACCCCTTACACCCGATTCACGTGTATAACCAGTTACGATCTTTTCAAGCTGCCTTTTGGCAACCTTTAGATGTGAAGTGTCAAGACCGTGTTCAGTCAATAGTTTTGGAAGTAAATGACGTTTACCAATCTCTACCTTTTCCTCAACGGTATAACCGCTCACATTAATGATTTCCATTCTGTCACGAAGTGCCCACGGAATGGTTGATAAACTGTTTGCTGTTGCGATAAACATCACTTTTGAGAGGTCATAACCTACTTCCAGATAATTGTCGTAAAAATCAGTATTCTGCTCAGGATCCAGAACTTCGAGCATAGCCGAAGAAGGGTCTCCGCTATGGCTTGAGCTCAACTTATCGATCTCATCCAATACAAATACAGGATTCGATGTTTCCGCTTTTTTTATACTTTGAATGATCCTCCCTGGAAGAGCACCTATATACGTCTTTCTGTGCCCTCTGATTTCAGCTTCATCACGCATCCCACCCAACGACATTCGAACATATTTTCTGCCCAGAGATTCGGCAACAGATTTACCAAGAGAGGTTTTACCTACACCCGGAGGTCCGTACAAACAGATTATGGGAGATTTCATATCTCCTTTCAACTTAAGTACAGCCAGGTGTTCTATGATTCTTTTTTTAACTTTCTCAAGACCATAATGATCCCGGTCTAATATTTTTTCTGCTCTTTTGAGATCAAATAGGTCTGTACTGTATTCGTCCCAGGGCAATTCTATTAAAAGGTCGAGATAATTTCTTTGAACCGAATATTCGGCCATCTGAGGATTCATTCTTTGCAGCCTTCCAATTTCTTTCTCGAATGTATCTTGAATTTCCTTACTCCATTTTTTCTTACTTGCAAGTTTCCGCATTTCTTCAATCTCCTCATCATGTGAAACGCCACCCAGTTCTTCCTGAATGGTTTTCATTTGCTGATGAAGGTAGTATTCCCTTTGCTGTTGGTCCATGTCTTCACGAACTTTTGACTGAATGTCATTACTGAGTTCCAGTCGTTGCAACTCCTTGTTCATTTTCTTTAAGGTAGCCAGAGCCCTGCTCTTTAGACCATTGATATTCAAAAGCTCCTGTTTTTCCTCTGTAGTTAAATTAAGATTAGAAGAAACGAAATTGACAAGAAAGGAATCACTTTGAATATTTTTTATGGCAAAGGAGGCTTCGGTTGGCAGATTTGGATTCTCTTTGATTATTCTTAGAGAGATATCCTTGATTGAGTCAATGATCGCCTTGAATTCACTATCCTTTTTTTTGGGAAGAATTTCAACGATCTCCTTTACCTTGGCTTTTAAATAAGGTTTTTCCTGAACTAATGCATCTATTTCAAATCGCTTTTTCCCTTGCAATACCACCATGGTATTACCATCGGGCATTTTAAGAATTTTAAGAATTCTGGCAACTGTTCCTATGTGAAATATATCTTCTAGTCCGGGATCTTCTGTGCCTTCATTCTTTTGGGCTACCACACCAATTGTTTTGTCACCCTTGTTTGCCTCTTTGATCAGTTTTATAGATTGGTCACGACCGGCAGTGATAGGGATTACGACTCCGGGAAATAGTACCGTATTCCGCAAAGGAAGAATCGGTAACGTTTCAGGAACATCTTCTTTTCTAATTTCCTCCTCATCCTCAGGGGTCATTAACGGGATTAATTCGGCCTCTTCGTCAAGAATATTTTGAAGTGACAAATTGTCAATATTTATAATTTTTGATTTACTCATACCTTTTTTAAGTCATTTTGACATTAGATATACTAACTCAATTTGCGAAAGTATATTTTCTCATTATTCAATTATCTCATAAAGAAGGAGTTATAATTTATTACCCCGTCTTTGTCTTATCTAATAGTCAATACTTGTGCCAAGCAGCTATTTATGAGTAGAAACTTTATCGACGCATTTCGGTTATATTATCCCATTGATAACTACTATTTTATTAAAAATCGTATTTTTAATTCATTCAAAGTGTAACACCACGATAAATCAATTGTCATTACTATAGAACCACAACATTGCAAGTAGAACAACAACATATAACCGAACTGTTACAAGATTGTAAAAAAGGTAGTGCAACGGCGCAATTTGAGATATACAAATTATATTACAAAGCAATGTTTAATGCGGCCATGAGAATTTTACAGAATAGTTTTGATGCAGAAGACATAATGCAGGAGACTTTTTTAAGTGCCTTTACAAAATTGGATACGTATAAAGGAGAAGTGCCTTTTGGAGCCTGGTTAAAAAGAATTGTGATCAACAGAAGTTTGACACAGATCAAAAAGAAAAACAAATTGCAGGAAGTAAATTTAGAGGTCGTAGATAAAAAGCTTGAAAGTACCTATGAAAACGAAACAAACGAATCTAAAATTGACTATGTGAATTTGAAGGTAAAGGAAGTGGCAAAAGCAATGGATCAGTTAAAAGACAGTTATCGAAGGGTTCTTACTTTAAGTTTGATAGAAGGCTATGATAACGAGGAGATCGCAGAAATACTCAATATCAGTAATGAAAATTGCAGAACTACCATCTCAAGAGCGAAAAGCAGATTGCGCAAATTACTAATGGAGTCATCCATTTTAAATTGAAAGATTATGAAAAATACTATAGAAGGTTTTTTTAAGAAAAACAGAGAGGAATTTGATTTGACTGAACCAAATGTCGGGCATTTTGAAAGATTCCAGGCAAGATTGGAGAAAGTTGATGAGACGCCTAAGAAAAAGGGAGGAACACCTTGGTATATATTAGCAGTTGCCGCTTCCGTATTATTGTTTTTTGGTTACTGGATGGGAAATTATAACCAGAATAGTACCAACAAAGGAATAGAATTAGCAGAAGTGTCCCCTCATATGGAAGAAACACAGAATTTTTATCTGGCCACTATTCAAAAGGAATTAGAGGTGATCAAGACAAAAAAAACAACAGCAAATCAAAAAATAATTGATGATGCCTTAATACAATTAGAATTACTTGAAACAAATTATCGCAAACTTACTTTAGAGCTGAAAGAAAGCAATGCTGATAAACGTGTTATATATGCCATGATTACAAATTTTCAAAACAGGCTTCAAATCCTGCAAAATTTGATGGATCAACTTGAGGAATTTGAAGAATTGGTACCTCAGGAAAACAGAGTTTAATAATATTAAAATCAAAAGTCATGAAAAGAAAGATACAATTATTGATAGCAATTTTTTTGGTGGTGCCCATGTTGAGCATCGCTAATCCCAAAAAGAATAAAGGGGATTACGAAAAAACCAAGACCATCAAAAAGGAATTTGATGTGAATGCTGATGCTTTGCTCAGTATAAAGAATAAATATGGAAATGTTGATGTGATTTCCTGGGATCAAAATAGGGTTGAGATAGAAGTAACAATCACTGTAAGCGGTAATAACGAGTCTAAAGTGATTGACAGACTATCTAAGATCAATGTGAATTTTGAGAACAGCAGATCTGCCGTTTCGGCCAAAACAACTATTGACAATGGTTCAAGAAGTTGGTATAGTTCAAATAATAAAATGAATTACCAGATTGATTACAAGGTAAAGGTGCCGGTGACCAATAGCGTTGATCTCAATAACGATTATGGCACGATCTCTTTGAATGAGATTAAAGGAAAGGCTGAAATCAATTGTGATTATGGCAAAATTCTTATTGGAAGTTTATACCATGAGGACAACAGCATTAACATAGATTATACCTCAGACTCAGAAATAGAATTGATGAATGGCGGAAGTATCAATGCCGATTATTCAAAATTCAGAATAGAAAAGGCTAAAAGAATTGAATTAAATGCCGACTATACAGACTCTGAATTCGTTCATGTTGAAGATTTGGATTTTGTTTGTGACTATGGGAAGCTTGTGGTGGGAGAAGCCAACAATATTGATGGACACGGTGATTATTTGACCATTCGCCTTGGAACGATTTATAAAAATTTGAGTATAGATGCAGATTATGGAGGTATAAAAGTAGATAAATTGATGAAAGGATTCGAAAGCGTTCGTATACATTCTGATTATGCCGGTATTAAAATAGGTATGGATAATGATATGGCCTTTGATTTTATAGGAAAGTCCAGCTATGGTGGCTTTGATATCGAAGGAGACAACGTTACCTATTTGAAAAAAGTAGTCAAATCAACGTCAAAGTATTATGAGGGATTTGTAAAACAGGAAAATTCAGGAGCTAAGATTGATATCTCCTCAGAATATGGAAGTGTAAATTTATATAAGAACTAATAAAACCAAATAATGAAAAACTTAATTTTAAAATCAGCAACCATTTTATTTATTTTCACTTTATCCCTGGGTGGTGTTTACGCGCAAAAAATAAAGGGAAATGGAAAAACTATAAACAAAACCAGAAGCGTTGGTAGTTTTGACGGGGTAGGGGTATCAGGCTCTTTTGATGTATTTTTAGTGGAAGGAAATGAAGGGAAACTTGACATAGCTGTTGAAGAAAATCTTGAACCCTATTTAGTTACAGAAGTTAAGGATGGCACTTTAAAGATCAAATGGAAAAATGGAGTGAATATTAGGACTTCATCAAAAACGACAGTAACGGTTCATTTTAAGAATATAAATTCTTTGGCCATGGCAGGTTCTGGAGATATCGTTGGGAAAGATAAAATCAAAGGGAATTCGCTTGATATAGCCGTAGCCGGTTCTGGAGATATAGAAGTTGAGATGGAGGTCGAACAACTTGAAACAGCTATTTCGGGATCAGGAGATATTGAACTTTCAGGTAGTGCAACCGAATTTGAAGCTGCTGTATCCGGTTCCGGTGATGTAGATGCCTACGATTTAAAGACAGAAAAGGCCGAATTAAAGATCTCAGGCTCGGGCTCTATTGGAGTGAGTGTAGAGAAGGAACTTGTTGCCAGAGTTTCAGGCTCAGGAAATATCAAGTATAAAGGACAACCCAGAATCGAAGACATTAAAGTAAGTGGTTCAGGTACTATAAGTTCCTATTAAAAATATTGTGGTTAGTTAATGAATAAATGCTGGTACCTTCGGGTATCAGCATTTATTTTTTCTCATCCATTTTATTGACAAGTGTTTTCACCACAGCGGTTGAATCACATAGCTCTACCGTGATTATCAGTTCTTTTTGATCAACGGATCCTTCTATCCAGTAATTTCGACAAGGATCATTCTTGACCTGGCTTTTAGAGAAATCAATGTCTCCTCTGGTCAGGATTTGCATGATATCAACACTGTCAGTTTCTGAAGCACTCATTTTTTCTTTTACTTCATCACTGAAACTTATTTTTTTCTGACTGATAATGTTTAATATCCTGTCATTGGGTAACCAATTACAGGATGCGTTTTTACCGCCAAGAAAAAAGAAAACGAGAACGATTCCAATTGCAAAACCAATTCCATACAGCGTAAAACGCGTTTTCATATCATCCATCGGCTAGAAAATAAGTAAGTTGATGTCAGTAAAAGGTAGGTTGAACCAATCGGCAATGCGCTTATTGGTGAGAATTCCGTGGTAAAAATACATACCTTTTTGTAGGCTTTTGTCAAATCTAGCTGCATTTTCAATTCCTCCCATTTCTCCAATATTCAAAAGGTAGGGGGTAAAAATATTGCTAATTGAGACGGATGCTGTTCTTGAATACCTCGAGGGTATATTAGGAACACAATAATGAATTACTCCGTGTTTCACAACCGTTGGCTTACTGTGGGTAGTAATCTCTGAAGTTTCAAAGCAGCCTCCGTTGTCGATACTCACATCGATAATCACTGCCCCGTCTTTCATTTGTTCGACCATATTTTCATTCACCACAACAGGGGTTCTGGTTTTCCCCCTTAAAGCTCCAATAGCTACATCGCAATCAGCAAGTGATTTTGTTAAATTTTTTGGCTGAATGGTAGAAGTGGCAATAGGATGCTGCAATTTGTGTTGTATGCTTCTTAATTTGGTTAGTGAATTGTCAAAAACTTCTACACTCGCTCCCAGGCCTAAGGCAGAACGGGCGGCAAATTCACATACAGTTCCAGCGCCAATAATAACCACTTTACTAGGTGGTACTCCACCGATGTTACCTAGTAAAAGACCATTTCCAATGTTATTATTATTCATAATCTCTGCAGCGATAAGCACAGAAGCAATTCCGGCGATTTCACTCAAGGATTTCACCAATGGGTAAATACCGTGTGAGTCTTGAATATAGTCAAAGGCTATGGCAGTAATTCTCTTTTCTGCAAGGGCTTTAAAATAGTCCTTCTTTTGGGTTTTGATCTGCATGGCAGAGATCAATACACTTTGAGGATTCATCATCTTGACCTCATCAAGAGATGGTGGTTCAATTTTTAATATGATGTTACAGGCAAAAACATCATTTGCATTATAGGAAATTTTGGCACCTGCTTCAGAATATTCCTGATCCGTATAATTTGTTCCGTCTCCGGCTCCGGATTCTACAACGATTCTGTGACCATTTGAAGTAAGGGCAGCAACTGCATTTGGGGTGAGACAAATGCGCTTTTCATCAAAATGCGTTTCCTTGGGGATACCGATATATAATTCGTCCTTATGCTTTTTTATTTCAAGCATCTCAGGCTTTGGCATGAGCTCTTCACGGCTGAAAGGTGATAGTTGTTTAGACATTTTAGTTGATTTCTATGGTTCGGGTATTATCCTGATTAATGGCTAGTTTTATAACAACCGACTCTAAAGGTAGTAAATTTTCGACTTTATTGGGCCATTCTATAAAACACCAGGCCCCGCGGTCAAAATATTCTTCAATTCCCATATCGTAGGCTTCCTCCTCATCATTTATCCTGTAAAAATCAAAATGATATAAAACATCTTTATTTTTTGAATGGTATTCATTTACTAAAGAAAAGGTGGGTGAACTGGTAACATCATCAACTTCCAGGTGTTTGGATATTTCTTTGATCAAGGTGGTTTTGCCACTTCCCATGGGTCCGTAAAAGAGTATCACTCTTGATTTACAGTTATTAAGAATCCATTTGGCAGTTTCTGATATTTCAGAAAGCTGGTACGATCGTTTCATGGTTGATGTTTCTTGTATGAAATTTACCTGTCTCTTAATTAGTTCAATTCCATTGAATGATAGACATTTTGAACGTCATCTTCCTCCTCAAGCCGTTCTAAAAGTTTCTCAACATCAGCCTGTTCTTCTTCACTTAGATTTTTCGTAGTGGTTGGAATTCTTTCGAAACCGGAAGAAAGTATTTCCAATTTAATCTCCTCCAGGTATTTCTGAATGGCCCCAAATTGCTCAAAAGGAGCATAGATTAGGATTCCATCTTCATCCTCAAATACCTCTTCCACATCAAAATCGATCAATTCAAGTTCGAATTCTTCCAGATCCATTTTTAATCCCTCGGCGTCAATCCTAAAGTTGCAGGTATGATCAAACATAAAAACGACAGATCCAGAGGTGCCAAAGGTTCCGTCACATTTATTAAAGGCCGCACGCACATTGGCAACAGTTCGGTTGTTATTGTCACTAGCGGTTTCGATCAGTACAGCTACCCCATGAGGCGCATAACCTTCAAAAAGAATCTCTTTGTAATCTGCTGTGTCTTTATCAGATGCTTTTTTGATGGCCCTTTCAACATTGTCCTTTGGCATATTGGCCGCCTTTGCATTTTGCATCACTGCCCTTAACCGGGCATTGGTCTCAGGATTTGGGCCACCTTCCTTAACTGCCATTACGATATCCTTACCGATTCTGGTAAAAATTATGGACATGGCTGACCAGCGTTTCATTTTTCGGGTTTTTCTAAACTCAAATGCTCTTCCCATGATTTCTTACTTGTAAATTTTCAAATGAATTAAACTTGAATTACGCCTAAATTGAACTGTTTTTCAATAGGGGCCTGATTGGCTGCATGAATACCTGCACTAATCCAATGTCTTGTATCTGACGGATCAATAATGGCATCTGTCCATAATCTTGCCGCCGCATAATAAGGCGAAATTTGTTCTTTGTAACGATCTGTGATCGTTTGAAGTATCTCTTTTTCTTTTGCTTTACTTATAGTTTGTCCTTGTTTCTTTAAAGTTGCCGTTTCAATTTGCAGCAATACTTTGGCAGCCTGTTGCCCTCCCATAACGGCCAATTCGGCACTTGGCCAGGCAACGATCAGTCTTGGATCATAAGCTTTTCCACACATGGCATAATTTCCGGCTCCATAGCTGTTACCGATCACTACAGTAAATTTTGGAACCACTGAGTTACTAACGGCATTCACCATTTTCGCCCCATCCTTAATGATTCCTGAATGCTCTGATTTACTACCAACCATAAATCCGGTCACATCCTGAAAAAATACCAAGGGTATTTTCTTTTGATTGCAATTGGCAATAAACCGTGTCGCCTTGTCAGCACTATCAGAATAAATTACTCCACCAAATTGCATCTCACCCTTGGCGTTTTTGACAACCTTTCTTTGATTAGCGACAATACCAACGGCCCAACCATCTATTCTGGCATAGGCACAAATTATTGTTTTGCCATAGTTGGCTTTGTATTCCTGCATTTCTGATGTGTCAACCATACAGCGTATGATTTTTTTCATATCGTATTGTGCAGATCTTGCCTGTGGCAAGAGCCCGAATAGATTAGACTCTGGGTCTATTGGTAAATGCGGTTCCGACCTGTTAAATCCGGCGCATTCAGGGCTACCAATTTTATCGACAATATTAATTATTTTATTAAGTGCGTCCTTATCATCCTTCGCCTTGTAATCGCAAACACCCGAAATTTCTGTATGTGTTGTTGCTCCTCCAAGTTTTTCATTATCAATCAACTCTCCTATAGCTGCCTTCACCAAATAACTTCCCGCAAGAAAAATACTTCCGGTTTTGTCAACAATGATAGACTCATCACTCATGATGGGTAAATAGGCTCCTCCTGCAACACAGCTTCCCATGACTGCGGCAATCTGCGTAATCCCCATACTACTCATGATCGCATTGTTTCTGAAGATTCTGCCAAAATGCTCCTTATCAGGAAAGATCTCATCCTGCATAGGAAGATATACTCCGGCGCTATCAACCAAATAAATGATTGGAAGCTTATTCTCCATGGCAATTTCCTGGGCTCTAAGATTTTTTTTAGCTGTAATGGGAAACCAAGCTCCTGCCTTAACGGTTGCATCATTGGCAACTACGATACATTGTTTGCCTTTGATAAATCCAATTTTGACAACAACTCCTCCGGAAGGACATCCTCCTTCATTAGTATACATGCCATCACCTGCAAAAGCTCCGATTTCCAAAGCTTTTTCAGGTGCATCAAACAAAAAATCAATCCGTTCCCTAGCTGTCATTTTACCGGCATCATGGAGCTTGGATATTCTTGCTTCGCCACCTCCCATATAGACAACGCGGAGTTTTTTTCTTAATTGAGAAGCCAGTAACTTATTGTGATCTTCATTAATATTGAATTTGATATCCATTATTTTTTATACGAGTTTAAAGGGCTAAAGTACGAAATGCGCATCAATTATCAGATAATATATACCATGTAATTAAATACCATGGTATATATTATAAATATTTTGTATATTTGTAGCCTAATTAAATATAAAAATGATGAATAAAACAAAAATTCTGTATTGGACAAGTACTGGTCTATTAAGCGCACTCCTTTTAATGTCGGCAGGAATGTATCTGTTTAATAATGCTGAAGTATCAAAATTATTTACTTCTTTTGGTTACCCTTTATATATTATTTATCCATTAGCAGCTGCTAAGATTGCAGCCGTTGCAGTACTGTTGAGTCAAAAACAATCTACTATTAAAGAATGGGCCTATTCTGCTCTTTTCTTTGAATTCATATTGGCATTTTTTGCACATTATATGGTTTCAGACGGAGATCAAATGGGAGCAGTAATTGCTTTGATTTTATTAATAGCCTCTTACATATCAGGTAGAAAATTATTCGGCATATAAAACTAATAAATGAAAAACATTATCACAATAGGAGGAAGTTCCAGTAAATTATCGATCAACAAGCAATTAGCTGAATATGCTGGAAGCTTGCTTGAAGGAGTAGAAGCGATCAACATTGATCTAAACGACTATAAATTACCACTTTATTCTATTGATATCGAAAATGAGTCGGGATTCCCAAATGATCTGAAAACTTTGAATGCATTGGTAGAAGGTACTGATGGAATCGTATTATCTCTGGCTGAACATAATGGGGCCTATAGTGCGGCATTTAAAAACGCTTTTGACTGGTTGTCGAGAATTGATGGCAAGGTTTGGCGTAACAAACCTATGCTATTGTTAAGTACTTCTCCGGGCCCGAGAGGTGGGCAGTCTGTTATGGATCTTGCCCTAAGCAGATTTCCTTTTAACGGGGGTAATATTATAGGATTCATGACCTTTCCATCCTTTGGCCAGAACTTTAAAGATGGTGCTATTGTGAATGACGAATTGAAAACAAAAATGACCTTGTTAAGTGATGAATTTTCAAAAAGCTTGTAATCATGGGAAACCTTGCTAAGGAAATCAATTCGACATTCTCCAATGAAAAGGTCAAGGCCCTTCTTAATATAAAATATACAGCAAGCTGGCTCGATCAAATTGGCACTGAATTGTTAAAACCATTTAATATTTCAGAGCAGCAATACAATATTCTTAGGATTTTAAGGGGTGCAGGAAAAGAGATCACCGTTACAGAAGTAAAAGAACGTATGGTTCAAAAGTCGCCCAATTCAACACGATTGATAGACAAACTCTGTGAGAAAAAACTAACTGAAAGGAGCAGATGCGAAAGTGACAGAAGGGTTGTATTTGTTAAAATCACTAAAAAAGGCTTGATACTTCTTGAAAGGATAAACCTCAAAGATTTTGATATTTATATGAATCGATTGACAGAATCAGAAGCAAAAACTTTAAACGATTTGTTGGATAAAATTAGATAAAGAAAAAGGTGTGAAAACAAAAATATTTAAGGCCAATGAGAGGGGCCATGCGAACTACGATTGGTTGAAGGCTAATTATTCATTCAGTTTTGCAAATTATCGCAATTCGGAAAGAGAAAATTTTGGCGCTTTAAGGGTATTAAACGATGATTTTATTAAAGGCGGTACGGGGTTTGCAGAACATCCACATCACAATATGGAGATTATTTCAATTCCTTTACGGGGCGGTCTTAAACACAAAGATTCTATGAGCAACGAATGGATTCCATTGCTTGCCGGGGAAGTTCAGGTAATGAGTGCGGGTACCGGAATTTTGCACTCCGAACGAAATCACGAAGCAAAAGAAGAATTGAATTTGTTTCAAATATGGATCATTCCTGAAAAATCAGGAGTAAGTCCTGCGTATGGTCAAAAAACATTTTATCCCGAAGACAGAAAGGATACCTTACAGTTACTGGTAAAAAGTTATAAGGATGCTCATGAAGATGATTTAAAGATCCATCAGGATGCCCAGATTTCGAGAATTGACCTTAGTGGAGGTAATACATATGAATACCAAATAAAATCTGGAAATCATGGTGTTTATGTCATGCTTATATCCGGGAAAGTAAAGCTCAATGACATCATTCTCGAATCAAGGGATGCCATGGGTATATGGCAGTCAGATTCTTTTGCGATAGATGCTCAAGATAATGCTGAAATCCTTTTTATTGAGGTACCCATGTTTTTTTAACCATAATTCACGTTTTCTGCAAAATCCCTAAATCGTTGATAAAAGGATGTATAATCTTGTTAATTTTTGCTATTTTCTTTGTTAATTCTGCACTGCAATTCTTATGTTTGCAGCGTTTATTAACGTCTTATATTGATAGGTAGAGATGAAGGAATTCAATGATTTTATTTGGGAAACCCACGGTATCCATGCGGGTACTGAAAATGATCATGTTAAGCATGGAATCGACAAGTTGGAAGACATAGTCGATAAGGCTATAGCGCAAAATCACCCGAGTATTACATTTATTATTCATTCCCCAAGGCTTACCAATTTCAGGTATGAAGCTGAAAAGGATACGAATATTAAATTTATAAGGGGTGATCGTTCTTATATTAATTATCCCAAAAGAATTGCAAATCTTCGTAAGAAATATGAAGGTCAGATCAATATCAAATATGGGGTCGAACTAGAATGGATGGGGGCCGATCTTGGTTTGCTTTGGAGTAGATCAAAGATCTTTCAGGCAGAAGAAGCCGATTTTGTAATTGGCTCTGTTCATTTTGCACCGGAAGGCTTGCCTTACGACGGTTCAAAGGAAGAGGCGCTGGAACTTTTAAAACGAAGAGGATCACTTGAAGCCTACTGGAGCGGTTATATCAATGAAATGATTGAAATGATCGAAAGTTTTGGAGATATGATTCAGGTTGTGGGCCATATTGACCTTCCTAAATTGAACGTAGAGGTTCCTGAGGTATTGATAAATTTTGAGAACAGTTCTCATCCTCTGGCTAACAAGTTCAGAACTTTATTGGAGATTATAGCCGACAGAGATCTGGCTTTAGATGTAAATATGGCTGGAAATTTTAAAGGAGTAGGAGTTTACCCGTCTCAAAATATCCTAAAAAGGGCCTTTGAGCTGCAAATTCCTGCTGCCCTGGGTACAGACACACATCATGTGAGGTACTATGGGCATAACTTTAAGGAAAGTCTTGAATACATTTACAAAGCAGGTTATGAGCAATATGTAAGTTTCTCCAAACTAATCCCTGAAAAGAGAACCATCTTCAATGATCATGATCTTAAGGTAAAGTACACGATTCTAAATAAAGGGATTGAATTGCTGAATCAGCGTTTTCATCATGGAAGTAGGAGGATCATTCCTGACTTTTCGTTTGGAGGTTCTTTCTCTGAGTTTGTGGATATTTATAAAAATGCTACGGGAATGGGCGATTATAACGCCGTTAGGATCAGAAAGGGGAATAAATCTATCACAGTTTCCAATGAAGCTCCAGTATCCAATAAAGCCAATGTCAAAGGGCTTTTTTCAAAACACCTCGACCAAGCCGGAGTGTTATCGTCACTTTTCAATTCACTGGCCTCAGAAAGAGTCAATGTTGAAACAGCGCGTTTGCATTCTAATAATGATGGCACGGCTGTTGCCTTTTTGACCCTTGAAGCGGAAAACGGAAATGTCAAAAATGCCATTGATTTTGTCTACGGAACTGATCAGGATACATTTTTGGAACTTACTTATGATCAATTTAATGATTTGCCAAATTTTTACGGTGACGGAGTATATCTGTATGAAATGGATGGGGTGGAACTGAAAATAGCCTTAAGCTCGAAAATGATTTTGACAAAACATGAAAATTCTCCAGGGGTCTTACTTATATTACTTTCGGCCCTTGCCTCAAAAAATATCAATATCATCGATATGCGTTTGGGAAAACGAAACAAATTGGGGTATTCTGCTTTGGCAATTGATGGTGATTCAAATGTAATCAAAGGACTTCTTGCCAAACTTGGGGAACAATATTTCGAGGCTAATCTTGTAGAATTTCACAGTATGTAAGTAATTTACCTTAGGTATTGAATAGGCTCTCTATATTCTTAAAGGCTTTAAATTCGAGAGCATTGCCCTCCGGGTCAAGGAAAAACATAGTGGCTTGTTCACCGGGCAGCCCTTTGAAACGGATATAGGGCTCAATAATGAACTCAATATCTTGGTTTGAAATGTGTGTTTTAAACTCATGCCAAACATCCCATTCCAGGACCACTCCAAAATGAGGAACAGGAACGCTTTGACCGTCTACCGGATTGTAAACCTTTTTGGGAGCTTTTTCGGTCTCTGGTCGTTGGTGGATCACAAGCTGATGCCCAAAAAAATTGAAATCGACCCAATGCGAAGAGCTTCTTCCTTCTTTACAATTCAAAACTTTACCGTAAAATTCTCGACAAATAACCAAATTATCAACGGGTATGGCCAGGTGAAATGGACTAATTTTATTCATATTTTTATGATTTATAGTAAAGGAGTATCCCTATAAAATGAGCATCCTTATGCTTTTTAGAATAAAAATTGATATCTATAAATATATACATTTACTAAATTATGTCGCGCAGAAATGTATCTTTATTGCAAAAATATAATGAAGACCATTGCACTGATATGGAGTTTTATCTGCATTGTTTGTTTTACTGCCTGTTGGGAAACAGGTACCGAGAGAAATTCGGAGATAGATAGAAATATGGAAGTTAAAAAAACAGAGAAATTGAAAAAACTAAGGCATATCGTATTGTTTAAATTTAAGGATGCTGCTACCAAGTTGGATATTAATAAAGTTGAGCAGGCTTTTGCAGAACTTCCGTCACAGATTGAGCAGATCAAAGAATTTGAATGGGGACTTAACAATTCTCCTGAAAATTTAAACAAGGGTTTTACCCATGGATTTGTACTTACTTTTGATAATGAAGAGGATAGGGATCTGTATTTACCCCATCCCGATCATAAAGCATTCGGAAAGGTTCTTGGGCCAATACTAGAGGATGTACTCGTAGTTGATTACTGGACTAACACAAACTAAATATATCTTATGAAATTGAAATATTTATGCAGCATTTTACTTTTCACTGTGGCATTAAATGCTCAGGAGGATGCAAAAATAATTGAAAACATGTACCATACATCCTTAAGTAATGGCATGAGTTATGCCTGGCTGGATCAGCTTTCTAACAATATCGGAGGACGACTGTCTGGTTCAGAAGGAGCTCAGAAAGCTGTGGAATACACCAAATCAGAATTGGAAAAGCTAGGGCTTGATAAGGTCTGGCTGCAACCGGTGATGGTGCCAAAATGGGTTAGAGGGGCAAAAGAAAATGGTTATTTCACTATTGGGAATAGTCGTCATGAATTGAATATCTGCGCATTAGGAGGATCCGTGGCGACACCAAAAGATGGAATTCTGGCTGAAGTAATAGAGGTACAAGGCATTCAGGAATTATTAGATTTAGGAGCAGACAAGGTAAAAGGCAAGATCATTTTTTTTAACCGACCGATGGAGGCAACCCTTATAGAAACCTTTAGGGCCTATGGAGGTTGTGTTGACCAGCGTTATACAGGTGCCATGGAAGCGGGCAAACTAGGGGCTATTGGGGTGGTTATAAGGTCTATGAATTTGCGCCTGGATGAATATCCTCATACAGGGGCCATGACATATGGTGAACTGCCCGTAGAATTGAGAATTCCTTCAGCCGCTATAAGTACAGTTGATGCAGTAGCCTTAAGCGAGGCTTTAAGCAAAGATGCTTTATTAAAACTCAGTTTCAAACAAAGCTGTGTCCAATACGATGACGTTGAATCTTTTAATGTAATCGGTGAAATTAGAGGGTCAGAATTTCCCAATGAATTTATCGTGGTAGGTGGCCATCTTGATTCCTGGGACATGGGAGATGGATCTCATGATGACGGGGCCGGAGTAGTGCAATCAATGGAAGTCTTGAGATTGTTAAAACTCCAACAACAAGGACCAAAAAGAAGTATACGGGTGATTTTGTTTATGAATGAGGAAAATGGTTTAAGAGGAGGGCTAAAATATGCTGAGGAAGCTAAATTGAATCAGGAGCTTCACATCATGGCTTTAGAAAGTGACTCAGGAGGTTTTACCCCCAGAGGGTTCTCCTTTGATTGTAACGATGAAGAATTCGATCAGGTGAAAAGCTGGGAGCATCTTTTTAAGCCTTATTTGATCCATTATTTTGAAAAGGGTGGAAGCGGAGCAGATATTGGACCCCTTAAAACGGATGGGATGGTACTAGCTGGATTAAGACCAGATTCTCAACGCTATTTTGACTATCATCATACCAGTATAGATACTTTTGATGCTGTAAATAAGCGCGAACTTGAGTTAGGCGCAGCGACGATGGCTTCTTTGGTATATTTGTATGACAAATACGGCCTTAAAAATAAGATAAACCTCCCAATAAAAGATTAGTAAGTCATATGAAACATCGATTAGTATTAACTTTGATTTTAAATATTAGTTTATTTATGAGCCAGGCGCAAGAACAGAACGAAACATTACCCTATTTTGAAATTCCTGAGGCTCCTGAAGCCTATAGCCAAGGTGCTGTAGCAGCCAGAATGGTAGATGGCTTGGGATTCAGATATTATTGGGCTACTGAAGGTCTTAATCCTGAAGATTTAGCATTTAGGCCTTCACCAGAGGCCAGAACTTCACTAGAAACTATAGACCATATCTTAGGACTTTCTACAGTAATATTAAATTCGGCGCTGCACAAAACCAATGAAGGCAGTGATTTTAAAGATTTAAGTTTTTATGAGAAGCGGAAGATGACATTAAACAATTTGAAAACTGCCGCCGATATTTTCAGAGAGAGTAAAGACCTAAGTGAGTTTACCGTGGTATTTAAGGCTAAAAGCGGTACCAACACATTTCCTTTCTGGAATCAAATTAACGGACCCATCTCAGATGCTATTTGGCATTGTGGGCAGATTGTTTCCTTTAGAAGAGCTTCCGGAAATCCCTATAATTCGAAGGCCAGTGTTTTTATAGGCAAATTAAGGGAATAATAGAACCTGCTAATTACACGTTGATCAAAACGAACCAAATGAGAAAATTATTTTTGTGTTTCTTTATATTTCTGGGTCTGCTTAGTAAAAGTATGATAGGTCAGCAGTTATCAGACAAATTCGAAACAGATAAAAACAAAAGTATCCTGGCCATTTTCGCACATCCTGATGATGAGGGCTATGTAACACCAATTTTTGCTAAATACGCAAAACAAGGTGTAAATATTCAATTGGTTATTGTTACCGATGGATCAAAAGGGGTCGCGGCTCATGCCAATATTCTGGCAGGTGAAGCATTGACAAAGGTGAGAAAGCAGGAAGCCCAATGTGCCTCCAAAACTTTGGGAATTAACCCACCTATCTTTCTTGATTACACAGATGGAACTTTGGCCTCTATGGGAAGCATGCTTAGTCTGGATGATAAAATTGACAGCTTGTTTATCAAATTCCAACCCGATGTTGTAATCACATTTGGACCAGACGGGGCCTATGGTCACCCTGACCATCGTACCGTAAGTAATATGGTCACAGAAGTGTATCAACGGAACAGCCATACATTTTCAAAACAACTATTATACGTTGGGTTTTTGGCGGAGTCCCTGAATCTAAGTTCCAGGCTAAAAACCAATACAGGTAAATGGTTTAAAGAAAATATCCATACAACAGAAAGGAAATATTTGACTTATAGAGTTTCTTACAGTAAGAAAAATTTTGAATTGGCTCGGAATTCATTTTATTGTCATGAATCACAATTCACAAGAGAAGAAATGGATGATTTGTGGCTTCTAATGGGAGCGGGTGAGCCTTTGATTTATTTTCGCCCATGGAATGGCTCTGCCAAAATACATAATGACGTATTCGAATAAAGAATCAATTTTTCCCATAAAACTTATTAATTACAAATCTCACTTCTTATCTTAACATGAACTTCCCTAATTAGTGTTGACCGTTTTAGATAATAAATCTGATATTTAATAGAGTTTTATTAGCGATTTGAGGAGCGTGAAATAATCTTTTCTGTTCATTTTTGAAGGCCCCAAAAACGAACCAAAAAGGGCTCTCACTGCACAAGGCAATTGCTTCGCACCATTCACTCCACAACTTCATGCTTGTTCTCCCTTTCAGTACGAACGCACTTCCGTTGTTTCGTTCATTATTGCTTCGTGCAGCGCTACGATTTAATCAATAATTTTGATAGCGAGAATACTTCGAAATTCAGAGTTCCTTGTTCGAAATTCGATATTCAATTTCTACAATGCTACAATGCTTCAATGCTTCAATAAATCTTCAAATTCTCAAATCTTCAAATCACTATTCCTTGTTCGACCCGTCTTGTCTTCCGGGCAAGTATTCGACCCGCAATGCCGGCGAGGCAGGTATTCAAAAAAGACAAAACTTGCAATTGCAAATCGTACTTCTTATCTTAAAACTTAAAACTTAAAACTTAAAACTTAAAACTTCTCCCATCTCCCATCTCCCATCTCCCATCTCCCTTCTCCCATCTCACATCACTTCCTCACATCACTTCCTACATCTTAGCATCAATAATCTCCATAACAACTCTTTCGGTTTCCAAAGTTTGCTCATATATGTTTCGTGCTTTCTTAAGAATCTGTGCAACAAAGGCCTTGTCTTTAATATCTTTTGCATTGATACGAACATTAAAATAAGCACCGGTCACTGCTGTTCTTGCGCAGAGCAAACCTACTCCTGCGTCTGACAATGAATTTGGTAAACCATCTTTAATCATGGCCTCCATAACTTCCATTGAAGCACATGCTGTTTCCATCACTTGGAAGGGGATTTCAGTAGCGTATTTAGTAGCATTTTCAACGGCTTCCATTCGAATCATTTTCTCTTCAGGGCTACCCTTAGGCATACGAAAGGCCTCGATGATGCCGTTAAATGAATTGGTGTCTTCATCAACCAGATACAGTAGTTTATTTTTATAGACCTGACCTTTCACTGCCCATGCAGAGAAAGTTTTCCACTGATCATCCCAGCCTGGTTTATGCGCTGAAAGATTGGCAACCATAGTGCCTAGAGAAACACCTAAGGCACCTACGTAAGCAGCAATAGACCCACCGCCGGGAGCCATGGATTCGCTGGCCGTTTCCTCAGCCAATTCAGCCGCTGTAAGGTCAATTAGTTTCGTCTTTTTATCGTCTTTAAGCAGGTATTCAATAATTTTTTCTTCTGGGTTAAATGGTTTGAGATCATCTAGGCCCAAAGATTTTACCGCAATTTTTATTTTTTCATTTTCAGCAATACCCAGAGAGCGTTCCTGCTTGATCAAATAATAGTCTGCAGCATCAAGCATAGCTTGGAGAGGAATTAGTCCGATCAGTTCAGATCCTGTAACTCTTAAACCCCTTTCATCGGCAGCTTTACAAGTGGCATCAAAGGCCTTATGCATCGAAGTGATGCTAATATTGGTCAGGTTATAGGAGATTTGAGCGATCCCGTATTCTTCAATATACCATCCAATTCCTTTTACGGCTTTTAGTTTACCAGGAATTCTAACCGGGTCTCCATTGGCATCAAGAATTTTTTTACCGGTTGATGGATTTCCTTCCCTTTTTATCCTTCCGGCTTCTCTGATATCAAAGGCGATGGCATTGGCCCTTCGAGTTGAAGTAGTATTCAGATTGACATTATAGGCAATTAGAAAATCTCTGGCCGAAATAGCTATGGCACCTGTTTTTTCAACTTGAGTATTGAACTCGGCAGGCCCAAAATCAGGTGCCCATTGAGGGTTTTTTAATTTATCTTTTAATCCTTCATACTCTCCGGAACGACAATTCGCCAGATTGATTCTTTTCTCAGATTGAGCAGCTTTTTCATAGAAATACCCAGGAATACCCAGTTCTTTGCCAACTCGTTCACCCAATTGATGAGCGAAAGTAGCTGTTTCCTCTAAACTGATACCCGAAATGGGTACCATAGGGCAAACATCTGTGGCTCCAAATCGAGGATGCTCACCTGAGTGTTTTTTCATATCGATCAGTTCAGAGGCTTTTTTGATTAAAAGAAAGGCGGCCTCAATCACTTTTTCAGGCTCACCCACAAAAGTGATGACCGTTCTGTTGGTTGCCTTTCCCGGATCGATATCCAGTAATTTTACACCCTCGATCGTTTCCACAACCCGAGCAATTCTCTGTATTTTGTCACTGTCTCTTCCTTCACTTATGTTTGGAACACATTCTATGAGTCTTTTTTCCATCTTAATGATTTGATTTTCCAAATTTAGGAATTGCCCTAGGATAAGAAGGTGTTTTTTAAAAGAAAAATAAGCTTGATGAACCCTAAGTTAAGATTCGAAACTACATTTAGGTTATAAAAATTTGAAATTGAGGCCTAAAACAATATTGCGACCGGGATTTGGTATCATATCCGCTTTGAGAACAGATAAATGTGAAATATAGGTTTGGTCAAGTAAATTGTTAAAACTAAGGTTTATACCGATGCTTATTTTATCAAAGGAAAGACTGGCACCCATTCTGAGATGCAACAAATTATAGGCAGGAGTAACGGTTTCATTAAGACTTACTTTATTCTGCTCTAAAAATGAGTCCAAAACCAAGGCAGTGTAAATCTCATTAATTGTTTCCGTCCCCTTGATTTCAACTCTAATGGTGTTGGCCAATTTATTGGCAGGAATCAAGGGGAGATAGTCGCCATTGTTTTGTTCACCGATAACTGTTTCAAAGGTACTTTCCAAATGCAACCAGTCAAAGGGATGAGGATGTAAGTGAATACCGAACTCACCTCCATAAAGTTTAGCGTCGTTTTGGATATATTCAAACACCTGATATTCATCTACAATTTCTCCTGTAGGATTTGCAAAAATATAATTGTTTAATTTATTGTAAAAACCATTCACAAATACCTCCAGATGTTTGTTTCCATATTCAAAAGACAGATCAATTTGTAAATTTTGTTCACTTTCCAGGTCAGGGTTTCCAATTTCGAATCTGTTTGAACCGTGATGAACTCCAAATGACGTAAGCTCTGCAAGATTTGGGGCTCTGAATCCACTTGCCATATTAATTCTTGAAGTAATTTTCTTAAAGAATAAATTTTTATAACCTAATGAAAAGGTAAAGTTGCTGAATGATCGATCCAATCCATCAATAATAATTTCCTGTGAAGGAAAAGTAGGATCTTCCTTTTCAAAAGAAGAAGATGATAGACTTCTATGGTCATATCGGATACCTCCCTGCAAAGAACTTTGGTCGGTAATAGACAGGGTGCTTGTAAGCAGCAAACCTATATCATTGATGGTGGCATCCGGAATCAATATTTCTTCCCCGAAATTCTGATTTTCCTGAGACATTCCCTGTATGCCGGCAATAGTTTCAAATTGGCCCATTTGAGGCAGGTTGTATTTAAGATCATAGGAAAAAGTTTTGAGCTTCATGTCAAGGGCAGCTTCCTCCTCCGCATGAACTTCATCTTCTTCATCATTTTCTTCATGATCGTGTTCATCTTCAAATTCTTTTCTGTTATTTACAATGTATCCAAGGTTAAGATCAATTTTTGACTTGTTCAAGTAAAAGTGATTGTGCAAACTCAGGATATGCGTGTTGAGGTCCTGATAGGGCAGGGCAGCAGATCTTGAAGTGGTTTGTTCTTCAATACCTTCTGGTATACCAATTTCAGACTGGTTATAGTTATAACGAAACTCTGTAACGAACTGATCGAGGTTTAATCCGATTCCTGCTTTAAAATCTTTTTCTAAAAATCGTGAATTGGTCACTCTGTCTCCATCAGAAATTTGATAATCAGCATGACTGTTAAAACCTCCCCTGACTATGAATTTAACTTTCTTTTTCGAAGTTTTAAAACCTAATGAAGTATTGCTTCCCAGGGTATTTGAAAAGAAACTCTGACTAACATTCACCTTTGTTTCACCTTGGTAGGCAAATTTTTCTGGATTTAAATATAGAACACCACCCAAAGCATCCGAACCGTATAAGAGGGAGGCAGGCCCTTTGATGACTTCCACACTTTCAATACCCGATTCACTCATGCCCAGGCCATGTTCGCTCCCGAATTGCTGATTTTCCAAACGAACACCCTGTGTGTATACCAAAACCCGGTTGCCGCTAAGGCCTCTGATTACAGGCTTTCCAATACCGGTACCGGTTGTTATTTCAGCAACTCCCGGGATATTGCTGATACCCTGCATTAGGGTTGGAGCGCCTGCTTTTTTAAGTGTCTCGATACTTTTAGATTCAATTTTCATCACATTCTCGCTTTGCAGTTTGTTGAAAGGAGCGGATAGGATGACTTCATCCATATGGAATACTGAAGGGGTCAAAAACACTTCTACAACTGTTTCTTCTGATTTTATAGTTACCTCAAGGTTCTCAGTGTTAAAACCGACAAAACTGATTCTTAGCTTATGTGTACCGTTTGGAATATTGTCTAGTTTAAATAAGCCAGACTCATCGGAGGTGGTTCCAATATGTAATTGTTCAATATAGATGTCGGCTCCAAAGACGGGTTCCTGGTTTTCGTCAGTAACACTGCCATTGATATGGTTTTGGGCCATCAAGGTATATTGAAATCCCAATATAAATGGTAAAAGGAAAATTAATTTTCTCATAAATTATAATTCAATGTGTTGATAAAAATTGCTTATTTTTTATAAAACATTGAAAGCAGGAGGGCCCCGATCAGGGTCGGCCTTGTAAAATGAAACTGTAAATGATTTTTCGCTTATGACCTGATCAATACATGCCCACTGTGCCTCAGGTATAGTGATTTCGGCCCAAACTTTGAAATCAGAGGTCTGTATAAAAAAATGAAGTTGTTCACATTCGGCACTATCCTTATGGAAATGTTGTTCACCCAATGCTGAACAGACCGTGCTATCATGATCGTGAAATGCATGAACGAAGCCTATGCCCATTGGAAGAACAAGACTCAATAGTAAAATCAGCGATAGGATTCTTTTAGCCATTATAACATGCATATTCTCTGCAAAAATACGAAAATATAAAGAGATTTATACATGCAGATACCTGAAAGTATATAGTATTAAAAAAAAGCAATTTACATGTTTAGAAAGCTTATTTAACACCCATTTTCTTTAAGATGACAGACATTAAACACCAATTCGTAAAACCTGACTGTAATAAATTGGCACCGACAAAGGCGGTAAACCAGATCCAGTTTGAATTTACATAGTGGGCTAACAATAAGCTGATTAGAATAAAACTCCCTGCGATGACATTGATATACCTGTTGATCATTTTTATAAATTTAAAATTATTGATATTTTTCTATATTTAGCACTATGGCTCTTAAAGGATTTCCGTTTTCTACGGTCATGTTGAGAACTTCCAATTCCTTTAATAGCAGCTCGATCTTGTCTTCTTCTGAAAAAGTAAAGAACAACACTGATTTTACATTCTGACTAGAACTGGAGAACCAATTGTCAATAAGATCTTCCTGGTCAAGTGTTTTGAATCCATTGATATCTGTATTGCTGAAAGCAAGAATTCTAGCTTTTTTAAATAATTTAACAGCCTGTTTTTCATAAGACTTTACTGCAGTTACTATAAGTAGTTTCATAATGATTACTTTTTGTTTTTATGTTTTCCCCTTTCGAG
>CAZQRD010000007.1:0-59914 GCA_964595535.1 uncultured Flavobacteriaceae bacterium
TGACGAACCTACCAATGACCTCGATATCATAACCCTTCAAGTTTTAGAAAATTTCCTGCTGGATTTCCCAGGAAACCTTATCGTCATTTCCCATGATAGGTATTTTATGGATAGGGTAGTTGATCATTTATTTGTTTTTGAAGGCTCAGGAGTAATCAGTAACTTTCCTGGTAATTATTCTGATTACCGTAGTTATGAAGATTCTAAACCTTCTGAGACCGGACAAAAAAATAAAAAGGAGGACAGCAGGAAAACAGACCCTGCCGTGGGTCAACTTTCATTTTCTGAGAAACGGGAGTTTGGAAAATTGGAAAAAGACATCGCCAACCTGGAAAGAAAAAAAGCCGACATTGAACTGAAGTTTTCAAACAATGAAATTGAAGCTGAAAGCATTGAGGAAGCTTCCTTAAAATTACATGTTATCATCACAAACCTGGAAGTTAAAGAAGAAAGATGGCTCGAATTATCTGAAAAAATGGAGGGATAAGCCTAATTATAAGATTTGCTCTTTGATGCTATGGTTAGGTCATCAATTGACTCACCCATCAAACGCAAATACACTTGCACCACGGCGAGTGCATCCCTTTCGCAATACTTAACAATCCTTTCCATATCATTTTTCTCATAATATGCAGCACTAATATCACTCCCTTTTAGATCGCTTTTGGGTGATTCAATTCCCAGAACCGAAGTGAGTAGGTCCAGAGAGGTATAATGTTTATAATCACCGAATTTCCATAGTTCCATGGTATCCAGGTGTCTGATCTCCCAAGGTTTCTTTCCAAATAAATTTAGAATTTCCGGTAAGGCAATTTTATTGATAATCATTCTTCTGGCTACATAGGGAAAGTCAAATTCCTTTCCATTATGAGCACATAAGAGGTGAGCTCTTGTATTGAAAAGGGTTTCAAGTAGTCTTTTGAAATCAAACAAAATTTGCACTTCGTCGTCGCCATAAAATGATTGTATGATCATTTCCTGTTCTTTCTTATTTACATTAAGGTACGCAGTAGAAATGCAAATAATCTTTCCAAATTCGGCCCATATACCTGCATTCTCATAAAATTCAGAAACCTTAATCAGGTCTTTTCTTTGATAACGAGTCTTCGCTTCGAATCGAAGTTGTTCGGCTTCGCTCAATAGCTCAAAACCGGATGCTAAAGGAACCGTTTCAATGTCTAGAAAAAGAATACGATGTAAAAAACCCTTGCGAATCATATATTATTAATTCACAAGGGTTTTAATAGTTAACATCGGCTCAAAGAATCTGAGTCAATTATATTGTTTAAAACCTATAGGTATATCCTGCCGAAATTCCAATACCTGGGCTAAGCGTAGAGAATAATTGATCCTGAGCCTTATAAGATTGGTAACGAGATTCGATTTTACTATCCAATACGTTTTTCACTGTAAAATTGATAGAAGACTTTTGATCTTCACCGAATGCCTTGTTCAATATAAAATCTAAACTTTGGAAAGGCATGGTAAATGCATCAGGAACGTCTCCGGTACCAACAACTCGCAAGGTTTTACCCTGAACATTGTAGTACAAGCTTGTTTGCCATCCATTATCATTGGCATAATTTAAGCCAAAATTGATCAAATAAGGTGATTGCCCTTGCATTTCACGTGTATCACTCAATGATTCTCCATCTCGCAAACTTAACCTTCTTCTTTCTAATTCTGCATCGGTCATTTCCAATTCAGATTTGATTAAAGAAAAGTTTAAATTAACACTAAAGTCTTCTAATTTTTCTACAATAAAACCAAAGTTCTTCCTTATTTCAAACTCCGCACCATATACGGTTGCTTTACCTGTATTTAAAGGAATAAATTGATCTGAGGCAGATAAAAAGTAAGACATTTCAATGGGGTCCTTAAAATTTTTGTAAAAAGCACTAATGGCAAACATCTGGGCCTTTTCTCCAAAATGTTCCCATCTTAAATCCAGGTTGTTAACATAGGTGGGTTGCAGGTCAATATTACCATTGAAGGTCGTACTGGAAATCGGATCAAATATCTGCGTAATAGAAGCCTCTTTAAACGATGGTCTTGCAGTGGTTCTCCCATAAGCTAATCTTAGATTAGATTCATCCGTTAAGGCATAAATAAAGCTTGCTGACGGGAAAAAATCGGCTTTATCTAAAATTTGTTCGTTGTCTAATACAATATCTCCCTGGTTATTTGTTCCGGTATAGTACAAATCGAATTTCTCAAATCGCAATCCTATTATTGATTTCAATCTGTCAGTAATTTGAAACTCTTCAGATGCATAAACAGCAGCCACGTTTTGACTCGCGTCAAAGGTATTCGCAGGCTCAAAGTTTCCTTCAGCGAATGTTCCTTTTTGGGTATTTACTGTCCAAATATTTAGAGGATCCAACAATTGATCTGCATCTCCTTCAAATTCTTGGCCTGCTCCTCCTTGAATCCTTAATTGGTAAGCATCTATTGAAAAATCCCTTTGTTTATATGTATAGGCTCCTCCAAACAATAATCTTGCTTTTTTACTAAACAATTTATGCCTTTTTGTAAAATCCAATTTACCGACCACATTGATTTCTTCAAGATCTCTCCAAATTCTCTGAGGACTCCCAGCAGAACTAGGGCTGATAAAATAAACATCTTCATCCGAATCATATTCAAAAGGAGTGACTCTAACGTCCTTATCGTTAATCTTTGAAATCGTTGGAGAAACTTTCCATTCAATATTCCAGGATCCATCGTTGTTTGAATGTTTTCCGTTTAAAAGTATATTCGTAATCTGACTTTGTTTGTATTCCAAGTTATCCTTAAATATGGTAACCGCATCCGAAAACAACAATTCCTGTCTCAAATAACCCGCGCTTGATATTCCGTTTTGAATATGAAGTGCTGATAATTTATACTTGCTCTTGTCAGTTTTAAAAGTAAGACCTGCCATGACATTCCAAAGAACATTTTGTTTCGCTAAGTCCCCTTTTTGTAACTTGTCTGGATCCAATTCATTCACGCTTTTATCTTCTGACTTCCTCCAATTTCCATTTTCAATATCCTTGTAATACAAAAATTCATTTCTATAAGACGCTACTGCTTGATATCCTAACTTATTCCCCTGACCAACATCATAAAGGTTTCCAGCGGTAAAACCAAAATTTGAATTCATAAAACTTGATTCCCTCTGAGCAGCCATTTCAGGCTGGAATTGCGAAGTCCAATAAGAGGTCGCAGGATTATTATCACTTGGAGGTGGAATAGAAATATCTCTAGGGATCGGTTTAGCCCGCTTACCACTGTCAAAACCTAATGGGTCAGACTTACTACCCTTATAACTCAAATAATCATTATTGAAATGCATATTTGGATTGTATTCTGCTCCTACTGAAATACTGTATTCCTCTTTATTTGGAAAATCTTTGGTAACAATATTTACAACTCCTCCGGTAAAATCAGCAGGATAATTGGCTGTAAATGATTTAACAACCTGAATATTATCTAAAATATTTGTTGGAAAAATATCCAATTGTATCGTATTTCTATCTGGATCCAAACCTGGGATATCTACGCCATTTAAAATTGTTTTGGTATAGCGATCACCTAGACCCCTTACATACACATACTTTCCGCCTTGAACAGATACACCTGGCACACTTTTAACCGCACTTGCTGCTTTACTCGCACCTATTTTACTAAAGGTCTGTGCAGAAATTCCGTCTAATAAGTTAATGGATTTCTTCTGTACATTAAGTATAGATGCTTCTGTGTTTTCGGCTGTTGTAGCCTTTACAACAACTTCTTGCAATTGATTTGAAAGAGGTCCGATACTGGTATTCACATTCGTGACTTCCCCAACTTCAATACTGACCTGAGAAATCTCTATGGTTTCATATCCAATAAAAGAAAATACAACCGTATAAACACCTTCTTCCAATTTCAAGCTATAGTTTCCTTCAAAATCGGTCGTTGTTCCTGTTCCGGTCTCCTTAATAATCACGTTGGCAAATGGAAGGATGTCGTTATATTCTTTATCCATCACTTTTCCTGCCAATTCACCTGTTTGAGCAAAGCTTAAACTGCTGAATAAAGCAAATATAATCAGGTATAAAAATTGATTCTTCATTACTATCTTTCTTATCTATTTAGTATAGCAATTGCCCATCAGATATAGATGAGCAATTGATTTGTTTATTTGTATTGTTTGCTTTTTTGATTAGAAAGCACCTTTTGCTTTGGCATAAGTCCAGTTAAAAACTGACACATCAGCACCAACATTTTGTGATCCCAGTGTAACTTCAGTGGTCCATGTTGCAGCTCTTTCCGTAAAGTTTGGATTCAAAATAATTTTATCTTCGATTTCGTTTCCATCTGCATCCTTTGCAACTTTTTCTGCAAAAATACTGTTGTCAAAACCAACTATTTCCCAGTTGCTAAAGGTTAAAAGTCCGTCTAAAAAGTTTTGAGAAACTCCATTGTTATCTAATTCTACATCCGAACTTTCTTTAAAGCCATATGCATAAATGTTGTTGGTAGCTCCCAAAGCCTTACTCCTATAATCGGCATACTCGCCACCTGGTGTTTCTTGATTTCCTTTTATCGTTGTATTGCTTATTGTAAATTGCGCTTGGTAGGAACCTTCAGGACCGTCAATTTCGAAAGCGTGATCAGAGGTCTCGTCTAAAATAACCAATGAATTAGTTACTGTTCCGGCATAAGCCTGATCAATATCAATACCATCATCTCCCTGAGCCCATACAACAAGATTTGATGCATTAACGGTTCCTCCAAAAAATTCAACACCATCATCAAAATTGGCAACAACCTCCACGTTTTCAATAACTGTTCCTCTTCCTACTGCTCCAAGGGTTAATCCATTGATCTCGTTTCCTTCTCCAATCAAAGCCCCTCCATGACGTATCGATACGTATTTAAAAACTCCTGAATTGTCATCATCATCGTCTCCTCCATATAAACCAAAAGTATCTCCCGCAGGAATTCCTTCGATTTGAACTTCGGTAACATCTCCTCTAAAAGAACCTTTGGCATATCCAAGGATCAAAACTCCACCCCAAAGACCGTTGTTTGATTCGTTTAGATTTGTACCTGCATTCTGACCTACTTCTATATTATCATCTATTGAAGTGAAAATGATTGGGTCTTCAGAAGTTCCTTCAGCCATAATTTTTCCACCACGGGCAACGATCAATGCAGAAGCCAATGAACCAGTTCCCTTTTGACCTTTAACAATGGTTCCTGCTTCGATAGTTAAAGTGATACCATCGTCAACTACCACCTTACCAGCTAAAATGTATACATTATTCGCGGTCCAGGTTTCATTTGATGTAATCTGGCCTGACTTAGTAATCAATCCTGTACAAGGTTCACAATCCGGTCCACCACAATCTATCCCTGTTTCTTGTCCGTTCTTTATTCCATCGTCACATGTAGCACAAGGTCCGCAATCTGGACCTCCACAATCTACCCCTGTCTCGGTACCGTCTTGAATTCCATTAAAACATGAAGCTCCTCCGGTGCCAGTATCGTCGTCACAGCTAGTGAAGGAAAAGGCAAGGCCTGTGAATATTAAACTGAATAGAATTAGTTTTTTCATTTTAAGTTTTTTTAGTTTTAGTTTTACATGGCAAAAGTCAGCTAACAATGTTATTGTAATGTTAAGTTCGATTTAATAGTCGGTCAAATAAAGGTGTTGCTTGTGTTACTATATTAAGTTATTGTTAACAGCCGTATAGGCATTGAAAATTGTCTATTTTTGCTGCATAAAATCTTAATAGACAATCCTATGGACAATGGATCAATAAAGATTCTCTTAGTTGATGATGAACCAGATATACTTGAAATCGTCGGCTATCATTTGAAAAAAGAAGGCTATCAGGTATTCAAGGCTTCGAAAGGAACGGAGGCTGTTGCAAATGCCAAGGTCGTTCAGCCTCATTTGATCTTATTAGATATAATGATGCCTGAAATGGATGGGATAGAAGCTTGTGAAAAAATCAGAAACATAGAAGGTCTTGAAAATGTTATAATAGCTTTTTTTACTGCCAGAGGAGAAGATTATTCACAGGTTGCCGGATTTGAAGCCGGAGCGGATGATTATATTACAAAACCGGTAAAACCAAAAGTTCTGGTTAGCAAAGTAAAAGGTTTGCTGAGAAGGTTGATGTCTGAACAGGAAAGAAAAGAGAATATTCTGAGTTTTGATGGAATTACCATTAACAAGGATGAGTATTATGTTGAGGTCGGTGACAAGGAGATTACGCTCCCTCGTAAGGAGTTTGAATTGTTATCTCTTTTGGCAAGTGTTCCTAATAAGGTATTTAACCGTGAGGTCATTTTAAAAACGGTTTGGGGCCAGGATGTGGTCGTTGGAGGCAGAACCATTGATGTTCACATTCGAAAACTCAGGGAGAAAATAGGTGACGATTTTATCAAAACCATAAAAGGTGTAGGTTATAAATTTGTAGTTTAATAAGATCTTCCTGTATATTTGGGAATGAAATTAACCCTGCTTCAAAAGCAATCATTGCGTACAACTGTTTTAGGCATGATTGTGCTTTTCATGTTTACCATAATTTTTTATCTTTTTCTTGAGATCAACGCAGTCAATTTGATCCTGATGGGCTGTGCCTATTTTATTGCTATGTTCTTTATCTACACCTTTCAAATGAGGTCCTTTATTTTTGTTCAGTTGAACAGTGTTTATGAGTCGAATCTATTTGAGAATGAACCGCTGCTAAAAAAAGAGTTGAAGGACATAGATTTTGAAAACTTTATAGAACGAATCAAAAAATTTGCGGAAAACAAGCATCAGGAAATTGAACAACTACACGATAGGGATGATTTTCGTCGTGATTTTATTGGTGATGTTTCACATGAATTAAAAACCCCTCTTTTTACTGCACAAGGTTATTTACTGACGGTTCTTGATGATGCGATGGAAGACCCTGATTTACGAAAAAAATATTTGGAACGCACCAATAAGAGCATAGAACGATTGTCTTATATTGTTAAGGATCTTGATATGATCGCAAAACTCGAATCGGGGATGAAACTTGATCAAACTACCTTTAACATTGTAAGGGTTGTCAATGAGGCCTTTGAATTATTGGAGATGAAGGCAAGTAAAAAAAATATAACCTTCTCTTTTAAGGAGTCCTATGACTATCCGATAATGGTAAAAGCGGATAAGGAAAAAATAGAGCAGGTCTTGATCAATTTATTTTCAAATTCCGTCAAATATGGAAAAATAAATGGTACTACTTTAGTCAGTATAAGTACACACTCCAATCGCCTAATCATAGTTAATGTAAGCGACGACGGGGTAGGCATTGATCAAAAGAATTTACCGCGCCTGTTTGAAAGATTCTACAGGATCGATAAGAGCCGGTCAAGAGATCAGGGAGGTTCTGGATTAGGTCTTGCCATTGTGAAACATATCGTCGAGGCACATGACCAGGTAGTGTCTGTTGAAAGCAAAATTGACACGGGATCAACTTTCTCATTTACCTTAAACAAAGGTGATTTAAACACTTAAATAATTGATTTAGAAATATTTCGGTACAATAATCTTAGGTTTCCAATGTTAAGTTATTGTAAATTTATTGTGTATTTAGTGTTAATTTGGTACTTTTATGATATTAAAAATCAAAAACAGAAGATTATGAAAAAGTTGTTAGCAAGTCTGATTATGTTTATGCTCATGGTAAGTGTATCTTTTGCTCAAGAGATTGAACCTACCTTTGAAAAACAGAATGATCTTGTTAAAGCCACCTATTATCACGATAATGGAATGGTCAAAGAAGTTGGATTTTTCAAAGATGACAAACTTCATGATAAATGGGTTTCTTATAATAAAGAAGGCGATATTAAAGTTGTTGCGTTTTATAATGATGGAAAAAAAGATGGCAAATGGTATTTGGTCGGAGAAGAATCTGTAAAGGAAGTTACTTATAAATCAAACAAAGTCATTAAAGTTCAGGAAGTAGAAGAATCAGCATTGTCTTTTATTTAAAAATTTTAAAACTTATTGAAAAACATCAAAAAGTGACCGGTCGAGGTAGTTTTTTGATGTTTTTTTATGCCCGAATCCTCGATATTTAGTCGTATCACTTAACTTATTTAGATGAAAAGAATCCTGATCAGAAAAGTCGGCACATAGCCTTTCCTTTGCATATGAAGCCAGATATTCCTGTTCGAATTGCCCCGGAGTAGGAATAAAAAATGCCCTGGCCTGCAAGGCTTGGAGATCCATAATACTGCTGTAACCAGAACGCGCGAGAATGAGTTCGCTTTGCTCAATCGCTTCGCCGAGCTCCCTATGCAGCATATAATTGACAATTGTTATTTTCCCTTCTCTTGTTATCTGTTGTTGATCTTTGACAATTCCCTGAACGATCATACTCTTTCCAGAATATGATCTTAATTGCTCTTTGATTTTCTCTTCCAGAATTCCTCTCTGAGGTTCGGGACCACTCAATACTGCTAAAAGATCCCATTTCTTTTCTAAATGGTGACGGGTTAAACGGCTAAGTGGCCCAATATATTTATAAAATTCTGACTTCTTTGAAGGAATTGATAGTCTTCCTGCCAATCCATTTGAATCATAATCAGGAATCCAGCATTCTTTGAATTTACCTATGACCTGTTGATGCCATGCAGTACTAAAAAAACTTGTTCTTCCGCTAAGTACTTGCAACTGATGGGTCATATAGACACTTGGAATTTCCTTTAGTCTTACTCCAAATCGATTATCGGAGATAATACCACTTAGGTTTTCCTTTCTATGGATTTCTTGAGTTTTCTTCCTTTCCAGAGAAACAGATCTCATTAATTTTGGAGCCTGAGAAAGTATCTTGTATTTTAAAAGACTTCCTCTTTCAGAGTACTCAACTTCGGTAGGAGGAAGTTCGTAATGGCTTAATGCCGGGAATTCCTGTCTTAAAAGATGCAGAGAAGGACCATCTCCGGCCAATACAGGCTCAAAATCATAGCTGATCAGTGCCTCAATGATAGGAATACATCTTGTGGCATGTCCCAAACCCCAGTTTAACGGTGCGACCAGGATCTTTTTATGTGCGCTTTTATCAATCAATTGGATACTTCGAAAATGGACAGAACGCGGAAACCCAATTCAGCATTGACTTCCTTACAGGTCAAAACCTATATCTGTTCTGTAATTCATTTTATCAAAATGAATCTGCTCTATGTTTTTATATGACTGTTTTAAAGCCTGCTTATAATTTTCTCCATAAGAAGTTACGGCAAGCACCCTGCCTCCATTGCTCAAGACTTTATCTCCTGAAAGAGTAGTACCCGCGTGAAAAATAATGGAATCAGTAATATTATCCAGTCCTGTGATTTCCTTTCCTTTTTCGTACGATTCAGGATATCCTCCAGAAACCATCATTACAGTTGTGGCAGATCTTTGATCGACTTTAAGATCAAACTTATCCAATTCCTTGTTTCCTGTGGCAACAAAAAGTTCTAAAAGATCTGATTCTATTCTTGGAATCACGACTTCAGTCTCCGGATCACCCATTCTCACATTATATTCGATCACAAATGGTTCATTGTTCACTCTTATCAATCCAATAAATATAAAGCCGACATAAGGAATGCCATCCTTTTTGAGTCCTTCAACAGTAGGAATAATCACTCTCTCTTCAACTTTTGCAAGGAACTCTGCATCAGCAAAAGGCACAGGCGATATAGCTCCCATTCCTCCTGTATTCAACCCTGCGTCTCCTTCTCCAATCCGCTTATAATCTTTAGCATTGGGCAGAATTACGTAATTCTTGCTATCGGTCAGCACAAATGAGCTCATTTCTATTCCGTCCAAGAACTCCTCAATGACTACTTTTGAACTGGCCTTACCAAATTTCTCTTTTCTGAGCATTTCCTCAAGTTCGTTTTTTGCCTCTTGAAGATCATTTAGAATCAAGACACCCTTTCCAGCGGCAAGACCATCTGCTTTTAAGACATATGGCGCTTTCAGGGTTTCAAGGAATTCAAATCCTTCCTCTACATTTTCAACCGTAAAACTTTTGTATTTGGCAGTGGGAATATCATGTCTGTACATGAATTCTTTGGCAAACTCTTTGCTTCCTTCCAGTTGTGCTGCCAACTTCTGAGGTCCAATTACCGGAATCTTAACAAGTTCGTCATCTTCCAGGAAAAAATCATGAATCCCAAGCACTAAGGGATCTTCAGGCCCAACAACCACCATTTGAATATGATGATCAAGTACAGCCTTTTTTACCTGCATAAAATCATTTTGGTTGAGTTCAAGGTTGGTTCCGTATTGAACTGTCCCAGCATTACCAGGGGCTATAAAAAGTTCTCCACATTTGGCACTTTGAGCCAATTTCCAGGCAAGTGCACATTCTCTGCCTCCAGACCCTAAAATAAGTATGTTCATGTATGCTTTATTTATGCACAAAAATACTTTAAAAAATCTATTTAGAATAGATCAAATTGCGAAATGCTTCTTTGTTAAGGACCTTTGAATTATTTTAAAAAATCTGTTCTAAAATTTTCTGTGTAATCAAATAAGTTGGCCTTACTCCTGTGGCACCCAAACCACCTGAGGCCAGTGTGCTTCCTGTTTCCAAAGGGTTATCTGAAGCGTAATAGGCATATCTTACCTTGATGTCATTTTTCACATTACCCCTGATCTTAGATGCCGATTGAATGGCTTTCTGATAATGTGCTCCTTCCATTTCAAGCCCAATTACCTTCCAGGTAGAATTATAAAAGAATTCCAGAATATCCCTGTTTTGCAGTGAAGTCCCAAGAACAGTGATCATAGAGCCTTCGAAAACATCCAACTCCTCATCTTTCAGATCTTCAGCCTTCAGTTCATTCTCGAAAGGATAATTATCTGCTGTACCTTCAAAAATATGTGAATTAGGAATCATGATATCTCCTTTTACTCCTTCGAGAATTCCTGCTTTTCCCATGACGGATACCGACTCCATGTTCAAATGTATTTTTTCTCCTGAAGGCAGTTCATAGGGCTTCAATAATTCATCAAGTGTCTCGTAAGCCTGTTCTCCAAAGGCGTAATCCATTACGATAATAACGGGTCTCGCATCTTTGGAATTCTTTAAATTATAGATGGTTTTATCAAGATCTATTTTTTCTGTATCAATAATCTGAACATCTATATTGGCCCCTGTAGTATCTTTAATAAAAGTCAATCCTTTTTTTGCAGCTCCTTTTTTGATAATCTTTCGAAGCTCCTTGTTTTCTGAATTACCAATCAATTCAAACAAAGCGATTCCTTTATTGTTCCCTGCCTCTTTTTTCAGGAACATGGGAGCATAAATGGAATTCATAACACTGTGCATATTAGCGCTGATCACGTGAATCGGTCTGTCAAATAAGTTTCTTTTAAAAAGCTCATTTTTGATATTGACAGCCCAGCTTTCTCCCGAAATATGGTGGCCAATTCGTTCTCTTAGAATCGGGCTAAACGTAATTTCGTGTTTTTTGTCTTCTAAGAACCCGTTCAAGGCCAGTTTCCCCATCCAGTAGATTACCTGAAAAAATCTGTTTGGCTCATGAGGAGTAGCAAAACTAGCATCTGCTCTTTGAATTTCCTCAAAGCTTCTTCCTAAAAAGGTGGACAAATGTGCAATAAGGACCTCTCTTTCGTTCTTATTGATCTTTTTATTCATCAAGACAACGTCCTCAAGGACCTTCCATTCTCTTATTGTGCGCCCGTCGTCATTAATCAAAATTTTCTGGGAAATCTTTTTAGCCTCAATGAACATAAAAGTCAGATGGGTAAGGACGTCATAAATATCAGACCTTCCCCTGGTAATTTCAATCGTCATTTGATCGCGGTCAATCCGATAACAATTTCGTCTTCGTTTGGCCGGTATGATTTTTTTAAAATGAGACTCTCCCAAACCTTCATCAGCTGTAAGGCTGATATATCGACATTCGGCTATACCTTCAGGCAATCGGTCTATGATATACTGCAAGCCTTCAAGTTCTACAATCTCCTCTCCGATCGAACCATAAATCTCTGGTTGTAAAATTAGTAGTTCATTGATAAGCGTGTTTCCAGATACACCCATGGGTTTATAAAACCCTCTGATGAATAAATGCCTCATGGTGATATATATCCTCTCAATGGCGTTCGTTGAGATCTGAGCTCTGGTTCTTTTATTTTTTTCCATTCATTAAAATACTTCTGTACTGTTCGTCATTTTCAAGAACGTTAATGGCTTCCTTTATAAAAGGACTAAACGCAATGTGATTCTGGTACTCGCCCTTTTTAAAATAATACCTACTAATGATCTCATCACTTAATACTTCCTTAATACTCTCTTTGTTCTTGCCTAATTCTTCTATTTTTTGCTGCTCTAATTGTTTCGCGAGATCTTTGTAGGAAGATTGAATTCCATCAGAAAGGTTTTCCTTTTCTGAAAGATGGAAAGCTACTTCAAATTTCTTCTCAGATTTGGTTTGAAAATTTGAATTACCTTCCAATAAAAACGAGATGAATTGATCGTATTCCTCGTCTTGAAATTGAAATTCCTCGGGACTAGGCAGACTCTTGTTCTGATAAAAATAATCGGAAGCAAAGTTAAAAATAGCGTCAGACCTCAACAATGCCTTTGTAGATTCTGTTAGAGCCGGTTTTTTGATCACAATATCAGGTAAAATACCGCCACCGTCATATACTGTTCTACCATTCTTGGTTTTAAAGGCGTTTCTGTTTTCTTTTGCAAACTTTGGAACATCCTCCCCATCTCTATGCGTATAATCAAGTTCCTGAATATTTCGTCCACTTGGCGTATAATATTTGGAAATGGTCAATTTTAGTTTGGTTCCATAGCTAAGATTCCTGTAGCGCTGTACCAATCCTTTGCCAAACGACCTTTCACCAAGAATAACTGCCCGGTCAAGATCCTGTAATGACCCGGCTACAATCTCTGAGGCAGAGGCCGACCTTCCATCGATAAGAACAACAATGGGCATCTCTAAGTCAATGGGTTCGTGGCTGGTGCGGTAAACTTCACTCCACTTTTTCAATTTAGCCTTTGTGCTCACCACGACTTCCTTTTTAGGTACAAAGAAATTGGTAATATTGATGGCTTCATTCAATAAGCCTCCGGGATTTCCCCTGAGGTCCAGAATGAGTTTATTCATTCCCTTTTCTTTCAAATCAACAAAAGCTGACTTAACTGAAGAAGATGCCTTATTATTAAATTTATTAAACGCTATATAGCCTATTTCAGGGCTAACCATTTGAAAATGTGGAACGGGATCAACGATGATTTTTTCCCTCACTACTGTAAAACTAAGTTCCTCGTTTTGCCTCTTTATAAACAGTTTGACAGTGCTGTCAGGTACACCCTTTAATAAGGTTGAGATCTGGCCGTTGTCATAATTGGCAACAAAAATATCATCAATCTTAATAATTTCATCTCCAACTTTGATTCCTTGTTGCTCTGCAGAATACCCTTCATAAACCTCGGCAATTACCAGCTTATTTTCATAGTATCTTGATTCAGCACCAATACCGCTATATTCTCCTGAAGAATTGATCTTCACTTCCTCTACCCCCTGTTCGTCATAATACCGGGTATAAGGATCGAGATTTTCAAGCATTTCATTGATGGCCTTTTCCGTCAATTCTGCAGGGTTGATCTCATCTATATAATAAAGGTTTAGCTCTTTAAACAAGGTGGTATAGATTTCCATTTGTTTTGCCACTTCGAAAAAATCCGATTTAAAAGCCAATAAAAATGTACTCATTATTACCAGGCTTAAAATCACCGCCGTCTTTTTCATTCTTTTCATAATACCCGAGATTTTTGCTTTTGGAGAAATTTTTGAATCAGTTGATTCATTTTAGCTTCCATTTGTTCATATGTTACTTCAGTTTTCGCTTGATATATAAACATAATAATATGCTTTTTAGTATCCTCATTATTGTAAATCAAACATTTATTTTTTCTGTAAGATTCGCGCATCAGTCTTTTGATTCGATTTCGGTCAACTGCTCTCTTAAAGTTTCTTTTGGACACTGATACACCGGCCTGGATCTTAAAATGGGAGTCATGATCACATTTAAGGTAGATCATTTTTAAAGGGAATACTGAAGTGGACTTGCCAGAAGCAAATAATTCTGTTATAAGATTTTTCCTTTTAAGCTTTTCCTGCTTTCCAAAAGTATTGCGCATCGAGGCAAAGTTAACCATTTATTTATTATGTATTTAAAAGTTTATGGCGCTTGTTTTTATCAAACCAATAATTGTAACTTTGCTTTAATAACAAAACATCAAAAAATATGTCTGCAGATCAATTTCAAGCACCTGATTACTTTCTTCTTGATGACCTGTTAACAGAAGAGCATAAACTGGTTAGGGATGCTTGCAGGGATTGGGTTAAAAGAGAGGTTTCTCCAATTATTGAAGATGCCGCTCAGGAAGCGAAATTTCCCAATCAGTTGTTAAATGGCTTAGCCGAAATTGGAGCATTCGGGCCTTATATTCCTGAAGAGTATGGAGGAGCCGGACTGGATCAAATATCATACGGACTCATCATGCAAGAGATTGAAAGAGGAGATTCTGGTATTCGATCGACGGCATCTGTTCAATCATCCTTGGTTATGTATCCGATTTGGAAATACGGTGATGAAGCTCAGAGAACCAAATATCTTCCGAAACTCGCCTCTGGTGAAATGATAGGTTGTTTTGGTCTTACAGAACCCAACCACGGGTCTGACCCGGGAGGAATGGAGACAAAATACAAAGATATGGGCGACCATTATTTGCTCAATGGAGCGAAATTGTGGATCTCCAATTCACCCTTTGCAGATATTGCTATTGTCTGGGCAAAAAACGAAGAGGGAAGGATACACGGTTTGATTGTAGAAAGAGGAATGGAAGGTTTTACCACTCCTGAGACCCACCATAAGTGGTCGTTAAGAGCCTCAGCTACAGGAGAATTGATCTTCGACAATGTGAAAGTTCCAAAAGAAAACCTGCTACCAAATAAAAGCGGATTGGGTGCTCCATTAGGCTGTCTGGATTCTGCCAGATATGGTATTGCCTGGGGGGTAATTGGAGCTGCAATGGATTGTTATGATACAGCTTTGCGATATGCCAAGGAAAGGACCCAGTTCGGAAGACCGATTGCCGGCTTTCAGTTACAGCAAAAGAAACTGGCAGAAATGATCACCGAAATTACCAAGGCACAATTGTTAACCTGGAGGTTAGGAGTGCTTCGAAATGAAAATCGTGCCACTTCGGCACAGATTTCAATGGCCAAGAGAAATAATGTAGCCATGGCATTGAATATAGCTCGCGAATCCCGTCAGGTTTTGGGCGCCATGGGAATCACAGGCGACTATTCCATTATGAGGCATATGATGAATCTGGAATCTGTGATCACTTATGAGGGAACTCATGATATACATTTGCTTATTACAGGAATGGATATTACTGGTATCGCTGCCTTTACATAAATTTACAATGTTTGTTTTAAGGAAGCCGATTTATCGAAATTGATCGACTTGTAAATATCCTTATTATTATAGCTTTTACTTTCTATAACGACAGTCAAGAATTACATTATAATTTATTGTAACGAATTGAAGTAGGTCAACGTCATATAATTTTGACTTAATTAATTCTTATGAAAACACTCAAACCATTAGTACTCCTAAAAATTACTTATTGCTTCTTTCTTCTTCAGCTCCTGAGTTCGGTGACTCTTTCGGCCCAAAATATTTCAGTGGCTGATTCTTATACTATTCGGATCAATAAAAACACTCCAAAAATAGCCTTTGTCGAATGTGTATTAAAAGTTCAAGACAGTTTATTGTACATGAGTGAAATTGGGGCAAATCAGTTCCCATCAAGATGGGCTACATTTGTTCATGGTCTTAACGGTAAAACATTAAATGGGCGTCACATTGAGATTGATACTTTAGCCGGAGCTCAATGGAGAATTCACAGTCCTAATGGATCTAAAGTACGGTTAACATATGAGGTTCATCTGGATCATGAAAATTTTAAGTGGAGTGGAGGCATTGACGGAGTAGCTTATGCACGAGATTGGGGGGTTTTTTACACCGGGCGAAGTCTCTTTGTTATGAGCGATGATAAAAAAGAAAACGTTAAGGTACGTTTTGACATCCCAAATGATTGGAAGGTTTCAAGTTCGTGGGAGCAATCTGACGACGGACCCTTTGAATACCTGATTAATAATCAAACAGAATTATCCGATAGTATGTTCTTTGCAGGAACCCATGAAGAATTTATCATCCAACGTGATGATTTTGAACTGGTCTTTGCTTTTGGCGGTGAGGAAATTGTCGAGCAGAAAAAGTCGTTTACTGATATGGCAGAAGGCATTCTGGATTATTATATTGACCTTATGGGTGGTGTGCCCAATCCTTCTCCTGATAACGTATTTAAAAAGTCAATAGTCATTATGAATTCTTCCTCCCAAACCGACGGAGAAGTTATAGGAAATAATATCAGCATTCTCTTGGAAAAAGATGGAGATGATATGTCTCAATTGATAGCCAGGTTTATTTTTGCACATGAATTTTTTCATCTTTGGAATGCCAAATCCTTTTCTCCTGAAGAAGATGACTGTGAATGGTTTAAAGAAGGGTTTACCAATTATTACACACTTAAGGCTTTGTTTCACATCGGTTATTTAAATGAAGAGACCTACCTTAAAGTCTTAAACGACTTATTCTACCAGCGTTATCACAATGACAATGGTGTGGGGCAACTTTCCATGACTCAGGGTGAAGAGAAACACGATCATTGGGGTTTGATCTACAGTGGCGGTTTTTTTGCAGGCATCGCGCAGGATATGATCATTCGATCATCAACAGATAATAAAAAGAATCTCGATGGTGTTATGAGAAAATTATTCAAAAAATACGGAGGAACCAACAATGGCTATAACTTGGATGAGCTGCAGTTTCTGATGTCACAAGCTAGCGGAAGTGATCAAGCAGATTTCTTCAATACATATATTAAAGGAGTCGAGAGAATTCCCTTGAGTCATTATTTACAAATGGGTGGTTTCAATGCCAAGGAAGAAAATGGAACGATCTCAATTACGATCAAGAAAGACAGAAGTTCTATGGAAAAGCAGATGAACGATGGATTGTTTGGTATAAATTAAGTCTAAGTTTCTTGATTGTTTATTGGGCTTCCATTATTTTAGCATGACACTATCATCCTAATGAGCAATAAGACTTCCGACAATACTAGTATAGAGCGCGCCTTTACAACTAAAAGGTTAGGCACTTCATCCCTAAAACTAAGGAACTGTTTTATCAAGTCAGCAACCTACGAAGGGATGTATGACACTAATGGGATTCCTACTCAAAAGCTTATTGACTATCATGCCGAGCTGTCAAAAGGCGGGGTAGGATTGACAACTGTTTCGTACGGTGCTGTCTCTGAGGAGGCCCGAACCTTTGATAATCAAATGTATATCAATAAAGAAAGCTTAGGGCCCTTGAAAAAATTGGCCAATACTGTACATTCAGCAGGGGGAAAGGTTTCCATGCAACTAACCCATTGTGGCTATTTCTCGAAAAACAAAAAAGTCAAAAAGCTACTTGCACCAAGCAACTTATTTAATGCCTATGGGTTTCTGTCGGGCCTCGGGTTTGCACAGGCCATGGATGAAAATGATCTTGAAAAGGTTATCGCCGATTTTGTAAATTCTGCTGTTGCCATGAAATCTATTGGTTTTGATGCTTTGGAGATCCATATGGGCCATGGTTATTTACTAAGCCAGTTTTTAAGCCCTTTGACCAATAAAAGAGCCGATAAGTACGGGGGAAGTATCAACAACAGATCTCGTTTCCCCTTAGAAGTATTGAAAAGAGTGGTATTCGCAGTTGGACCGGAGTTTCCAATTCTTGTTAAACTGAATTTGGATGATGGCGTTAAGGGAGGATTCTCCCTAGAAGATTGTATCTACGTATCAAAAGAACTCGAAAGTATTGGTTGTGCTGCTATTGTATTAAGTGGTGGGTTCACGAGCAAATCACCTTTCTATCTTATGCGCGGTGGAATTCCATTAAAAGGTATGATAGAAAATGGTTCTTCATGGGCAGAAAAAATAACCATGTTGATATTTGGCCCTTTCATCATTAAGAAATACGCTTTTCTTCCAAATTTTTTCCTCGAAAAGGCACTGAAGATCAGGCAGGCTGTAAAGATGGATCTGGTATATCTCGGTGGCGTGGAATCCATTGAAGGAATTTCGCAAATATTGAATTCTGGTTTTAATTTTATCGCGCTGGCACGTCCTCTTATTCACGATCCGGGATTCCTGAAAAAAATCGAGGAAGGCAGTATTGAAAAAAGTTTGTGTAATCGCTGCAACGAATGTATAGTTGAAATGGACCGTGACGGGATAAAATGCGTTCTTAACTCCTAGTCTCCAAATTCTTTACAATAATTATTAAATTAGTATTCTGGAAAATTTATATCAAAAAATTAATTTAAAAAATGGCATACAGCGAATTTTTAGCCGACAGGGTAAGACAAAGGCTTAACCATAAAGGTTCTATTTTGGAAAAGAAAATGATGGGTGGGCTCATTTTTATGGTCAATGATAAAATGTGTATTGGAATTGATATCGACAAAAGTTCAAACAATGACAGGCTCATGGTAAGAGTGGGTAAACTGCCCTATGAAAAATTACTTAAAAAGGAAGGGAGTCGTCCGATGGATTTTACAGGCAAGGCAATGAGAGGGTTTTTATTTATTGATCCGGATGGATTTGACAAAGATACTGACTTGGATTTTTGGGTAACGGCAGCTTTGGAATTCAACGAAATGATTGAAAAAAAATAACATGAAAGTCCTATTTAAAAAAGCCCTTCATTCTGAGCTGCCGGATGTTTTACAATTCTTTAAACTGGCCAGTCAATCCTTGCAACAAAAAAAAGTGAATCAATGGAAATATTGGCAAGATCCCCCAAAAGATAAGATAGACTGGGTGCAGGAAGGTTTTGAGAAGGAGGAGTTTTACTTTGTATTTGACCTTTCAGGAAATAAAACAGCAATGTTCAGACTCCTCAAGACAGATACGCTGTATTGGGAAGAAGAAGGAATTGAAAAAAATGTGAGATATCTTCATTCTTTAGTGGTTCTTCCATCACATAAGGGTCAGGGCATAGGAAAAGCAGTAATGCTTAAAATCATAGACCAGTTGAAACAACAAAAAATTACTAAATTTCGCTTGGATTGCGATGGCTCTAATCTGCGATTATGCCAGTATTATGAAAGCTATGGTTTTGTCAAAAATGGAGAGAAATCAACCAAGTACTCTATAAATAATTTATATGAAATGATCTTGAGTTAAAATATGTCCCGTTTTGAAAACTAAAATAGCTAACAATAGGGCTCCTGATGCCCTAATCTTTGACATGGATGGAACCCTGTGGGATGCTGTTGAAACCTATGCACTTGCCTGGAATATATATTTCAAAAAAATCAAATTCAATAAGCAACTAAACAAAAAAGATCTCGATAATTTAATGGGGCTTGAAGAGCATAAATTTCTTGAAATCGTACTTCGGGATTTCCCTGTCGAAGAACGGGGACATCGCTATGAAGAAGTGGTTCAGATCCAGTATGATCTCATTGACCATCAAGGAGGTAATATCTATGATGGAGTGCTTAAATTCCTTCCTATGCTGAACGAAAAATTCAAACTTTTTATCGTAAGTAATTGCCCGAAATACACCATTCATCACTTTATGAATTTCGCTAAAGTCAATCCTTATATTCTGGACTCCATCTCACACGGACAAAATTTTAAAGCCAAATATGAGAACATTAATACCCTAATTAAAAAGTATGATTTAAAACGTCCGGTGTATATTGGCGACACGCATTCAGATATGCTTCAAAGTCGCAAAGCCGGTATTCCTTTTATATGTATGTCTTATGGTTTTGGAAATTGTGATCGGGCCGACATGACTTTTGCTTCATTTGAAGAGTTTGCGATACATTATCTGAGTGAAACAAATGCTAGTAATTAGTATCTTTAACAATGAAATTATTTGATTGTTTAACCTGATTTCTAAACCAAAACTCTCAATGACGACCAAAGTTTGTATCTATATTATTTCCTTTACTATCCTGTCGATCTCCTGTAAAAAAGTTGCTGATACCATAAATGAAACGGAGGCCGTAATTATTAAAGACAGCATTCACACAACGAATAAAGAAGCAGGAATTAAACCCGAATTTGTTCGGCAATCTACAGATGAACAAACCGCTCAAAACATCAAAACCTTTCTGACACAAGGTTTTTTAAAAGACGATCTGTCATTTTTACAGCCAATTGACAGAAAGTTTCAATTCTATAAAATTGATCTAAATGATGATGGAAATGAAGAAATTTTTGTGCGTTTTTCCAGTCCATATTTTTGCGGCTCAGGAGGATGTACATTTTTGCTTTTAGATAAATATGGTGAGATCATAACAAAATTTACGGTTACCCGAGCACCTATTTTTGTGGAAAGCTCCAAAGTAAACGGGTGGTCACTTTTACTTGTAAAAGACGCTGGGGTATTTAAGGAATTAACCTTTCATGATGACGGCTATCCTTCTAATCCATCTTTACTGCCAAAAGCTCCTTATGATGCTCCCAGCGGTCATGCCCAGGTAATGTTCGGTGAGGACCTGTACGCGTGTAAAACTTTTGAATTTTAATCATTCCAAAAGACTTGAAAATGTTTGACAGAATCGAAAATTTACATCAGAAGCTTCTAGTAGGTAAGTCTGTAAGAATGTCTTATTTGAATAATCAAACAGCACAACTATGGGGAGGATTTATGCCGATGAAAAAGCAAATTTCAGGTATTTTAACAGCTGAGTTTTATTCGATGCAGGTATATGACAAAAAACCTGATTTCCATAATTTCGATCCCTCAGTATTATTTACAAAATGGGCAGCTGTGGAAGTCAGTGATGATTTTAACGTTCCCGAAGGTTTGCACTCTTATGTTTTTCATGGTGGTTTATACGCCGTATTTATTCATAAAGGAACCGCGAAAGAATTTCAAAGGACTTTTGGATATATTTTTGAGCAATGGCTTCCAAATTCTTTATATGATATTGACGATAGGGAGCATTTTGAAATGTTGCCTCCAAATTACAGACCTGATGATCCTAATGCTATTGAAGAGGTTTGGATCCCAATAATTTTAAAATCCGTTCAATAATATCAGGGTGATTTCATTCAATAATTCGTATTTGTTTGGATTTTTTATCTTGCACTAGTCTTAAGCCAAACCAATGAATAACAGGAACCTTGTCTTACTTTTATTTATTCTTTTAAAGTTCGTGTTGCAGTTTGTTGCTATAAATCCAATCTATGAATTGCACAGGGATGAATTTCTTCATTTGGATCTGGGAAATCACTTGGCCTGGGGTTATATGTCAGTTCCACCAGTAACTGCCTGGCTTTCATTTGTAATTATCTCGTTGGGGAAATCAATATTCTGGGTTAAATTCTTTCCTGCTCTTTTCGGGGCGTTGACCATAGCTGTTGTTTGGAAAACGGTAGAAACTCTCGGTGGTAATTTATTTGCACTCAGCCTAAGTGCACTTTGTGTAACCTTATCAGTCCTTCTTCGAATTAATACGCTCTACCAGCCTAATTCCCTTGAGTTCCTGCTTTGGACCACTATCTTCTTTACCATAATACGTTTTGTTCAAACCCAAGAAACCAAATGGTTGTGGTATACCGGAATTACGTTTGCTCTCGGGTTTTTAAACAAATACAATATTTCCTTCCTTTTTTTAGGGTTGTTTCCAGCCATGCTTTTAAGCCAACAAAGAATGCTTTTTACCAAAAAAGAATTTTATTTGGTTCTGCTCGTTTCTCTGGTACTGATTTCACCAAATCTATGGTGGCAATATGAAAATAATTTTCCTGTTATATGGCATTTAAATACATTGTCAAAAACACAACTTGTGAATGTAAATCGATTTGATTTTCTGAAAGATCAACTTCTTTTTTTTAGTGGAGCTCATTTAGTTTTAATTGCCGGATTCGTTTCATTTTTCAAATTTGAACCCTTTAAAAAGTTTAGATTTTTGTTCTGGACCTTAGTCTTTGTGCTATTGTTCTATTTCTTTCTAAAAGCAAAAAGTTACTATGCCATTGGTCTTTATCCAACATTCATCGCTTTTGGAGCCGTTTATTTGGAAAAGATTCTTAAAAAAGGAAGAAAACGATACCTTCGTCCTGTACTATTATTAATTCCTATACTCGTTATCATTCCAATCTTCAATATCTTTTTACCCGTTTTATCCCCTAGGGAAATCGCTGAAAACCCGGATAAATTTCGATCTTTAGGAATGTTACGGTGGGAAGACGGACAAGAGCATACCCTTCCACAGGATTTTGCTGATATGCAGGGCTGGAAGGAACTTGGGACCCTAGTAGATAAGGCCTTTGACAATATCTCTGATAAGACAACCACGCTCATTCATTGCGATGGTTATGGAATGGCCGGTGCCATCAATTATTACGCAAGTCAAAAACATACTGAGGCGCTTACTTTAGATGCGGATTATATAAACTGGTACCCATTAGATCAAATGACAATTGAAAACGTTATTCTTGTACAGGGACCATGGGACGATGATCCTGAACGTAAACGGGAAGCGGAATTATTCGCATCTGTGACTTTGATCGGTGAAGTTGAAAATGAATATGCAAGAGACAAAGGTACTCGTGTGTACCTTCTTAAAGGTGCGAAAAAAGACATCAATGAGATCCTAAAAGAAGAGATCCATAATAAAAAGTTCCCTAAACAGGATTGAGTTCAACAATCAAATGAAAAGAGTCATTGAAAAATAAAAAAACCATCTCTGTAACCGGAGGCACCGGACATTTGGGGATCAACCTCATCAAAGCCCTTCTTGAACAGGATTATCTGGTAAAAGCCTTAATCAGGCATTCATCATTTCCTTTCCATCATCCAAATTTAGCTTGGGTTATAGGAGATCTTGGCAATCAAAAAGCCTTATCTCAATTGACCGATGGAAGTGATGCCATCATCCACTGTGCCAGTAAAATCTCAGTTGGTGAATTCGATCATAATTTGGTTTATGCGGTGAATGTCAAGGGGACCCAAAATCTATTAAAAGCCTGTTTAGATAAGCCCATCCGTTTTGTTTATATTAGTTCATCCACAGCGGTGGAAGACCCATTGGGTGATGAAGTTTTTGATGAAAATCGTCCATACAGATCTGATAAATCATTTTATTACGCCTGGACAAAGGCCCAGAGTGAGAAAGAAGTTCTTGACTGTGTCAAAAAAAATAATTTGGACGCTTGTATTATCAGACCAACAGCTATTGTGGGGCCAAAAGATCCCGGGCCTTCAAGGTTCGGTCGCACCATTCTTGATTTACACCTCAAAAAGTTACCCTTTATAACAGGTGGTGGCTATAATATGGTTGATGTAAGGGATCTTTCACAAACCATTGTCAATAGTATTTCAAGGGCAAAAAAGGGTTCTATCTACCTTACGGGAGGTCAATATATAAGTTTAAAAGAGCTTGCCAAAATATCACATCCCACAAAAACTCCATTTCTGTTATCCCTTAATCTCTTGATCAAATTATTGCCCATTATCAATTTATATGATAGATTGTTCAAACTAAGGTGGCCGGTAAACAAGGAAAGTTTGACCACTTTGAAGCATGCTCCAAAACGAATGAATTGCTCTAAAGCGTCGAAAGAATTGGGGCATATAAACCGAGCAACCCAAAATAGTGTCGAGGATCTTATTCAATGGTTTAATGAAAATAAAATAACATGAGTTTAGAAACGCTGAATCTGATCTGTATCATCTGGGCCGCCACAGGGCTTGCTTCTTTTATCCTGTTGCAATTTGTCACGGCCCCATATGGCAGGCATGTTAAGAAAGGGTGGGGACCCCAAATTTCAAATATGCTTGGTTGGATCATCATGGAGGCCCCTTCATTTTTAATCATCTTGTATTTTTATGTTAGCTCAGATCAAAGTATGTACGCAAGTATCTTGTCTTTATTATGGTTAGCTCATTATCTGAACAGAACCTTTATCTATCCTTTTAGGATTAGAACCAAAGGGAAAAAGATGCCCATAGTCATTGTCGGGTCCGCTGTTTTTTTTAACTGTATCAATGCGGGTCTGAACGGTTATTTTCTAGCTCATTTCGAATCGTATACGCTTGAGTCTTTTTATCAGTGGAATTTTATTTTGGGGCTTATCCTTTTCATTTCAGGATTTATCATTAATCAAAAAAGTGATCATATACTCATTCACCTTAGGAAACCAGGAGAAACGGGTTATAAAATTCCAACTGGGTTCTTGTTCAATTATGTGTCATGTCCAAATCTTTTCGGAGAATTGGTGCAATGGTCGGGATTTGCGATTATGGCCTGGAATTTACCTGCCCTTACCTTTTTGGTATGGACCTTTGCCAACCTGATCCCACGAGCAGTAGGCCATCATAGATGGTACCAAAAACAATTTGACGATTATCCCAAAAAAAGAAAGGCTGTAATTCCTCGAATATTGTAATCAAAATGACTGAATCATGTCAAACTTTAAACTCATTTTAACATTAGTATTCCTCTTTCAAGTGACAACAATCATGGGGCAACAGATATCTGAATATCAATGGAAAAATAGATTGGTAATTCTCCTGATAGATTCGGAAGACAGCCAAGTATATAAATTGCAGATAAATGATTTAAAAACTGTTCTTTCGGGCCTGAAAGAAAGAAAAATCCTTGTTATTACCTTGACAGCCAATTATCAAATAACTGGTATAGAAAATGAAACAAGGCATAAAGCCAGCCTGAGTTATAAGAAGCTCAAAAAAGAAGCTGATGGATTTGAGATCCTTCTCGTGGGTCTTGATGGATCTTTAAAACTACGTCAATCAAAACTACTTACACATCAGGAACTATTTTTGGTGATTGATAGCATGCCTATACGGAGTCTTGAAATCAAAGAGAAATAACATCAAATTATAATAGTCTGATTATTAGTGATTAAAAATTATTTTGGAAATAATTTCTTATCTTACATCTTTCAAAAATAATTAATCCATTCATTTTACCATGCCTTTATACATGGACATCCATAGGGTTAATTTGGAAAACTTAGCGTAGAGGATGTTGTAACCGGCTTCATTTTAGGATTTACTAATCTGCCCTTTGAGGTTCACAAGGGATGATTACAATTTGTACAATCTTGTATATGAACTAAATGTACTATTAAATGATCTAAATATTACATTAATCTATCTGCTTTCCTTGTAATTTTATGGGATCCTAATAATGAATCAATTAAATCAAACTAAAATAAATATCAAACTTATGGAAGCCAATTTTGAAGAATTTAAAGCTCAGATTCGGGGAGAAGTAATTCTTCCAGATCATGAAAATTACCACGAATCAAGAAAAGTGTACAATGGGATGATCGATAAACGCCCAGGAATGATTGTAAAATGCGTGGATGTAGCCGATGTGATAGCCTGTGTCAATTATGGACGCGAAAATGGACTATTGGTAGCTGTAAGAGGAGGAGGACACAACGGTGGTGGTCTGGGAATTTGTGATGGAGGAATGGTCATTGACCTTTCTGGTATCAAATACATCAGGGTGAATACAGCCGATAGTACGGTAAGGGTTGGTGGAGGAAATCTCTGGGGAGAAGTTGACCATGCAACGCATCCATTTGGTCTGGCGGTACCCGCAGGAATTATTTCGACAACAGGAGTAGGGGGCTTAACACTTGGAGGTGGTGTGGGTCATTTATCAAGAAAATACGGCCTCACTATTGATAATTTGCTTGAGGCTGATATGGTATTGGCAGACGGTTCGTTCGTCACTGTGAATGCCTCACAAAATATCGATCTGTTTTGGGCCATTCGAGGAGGTGGTGGAAATTTCGGTATTGTGACTTCATTTAAATTTCAGGCACATCCGGTTAAAACCGTTATAGGTGGACCTACCCTATGGCCGGTTGAGCAAACCGAGGAAATCATGGAATGGTATCACGACTTCCTGCACAATGCTGACGAAAATCTAAATGGTTTTGTTGCCACTATGGTGATTCCAGGTCCTCCATTTCCAGAACACCTTCATCTAAAAAAATTCTGTGGAATCGTTTGGTGTTATGTAGGTGATCCGGCAAAATTTGATGAAATTTTCCAACCAGTATTGGATAAAAACCCCTTATTTGCCCATGTTGGTGAGATGCCTTATCCTTCGGTACAAACTTTATTTGATGGCTTGCTTCCCCATGGAATGCAATGGTACTGGCGAGCTGATTTCTTTACTGAACTAGGACCTGAGGCAAGAGCTGAGCATAAAAAATATGGCTCAACTATTCCTACTCCTCTTTCGCAAATGCATATGTACCCAATCAGTGGAGCAGCCAGTAGACCAGGCATAACAGATACTCCCTGGGCTTATAGAGATGCAAAGTATGCAGGTGTTTTTGTTGGGGTAGACGCTGATCCGGCAAATGCCGAAAAAATAACTACCTGGGCCAAGAACTATCAGGAAGCACTTCACCCATATTCTTCGGGTGGCGCTTATTCCAACTTTATGATGGATGAAGGTCAGCAACGAGTGCGTGATAGTTATAGACAAAATTATGACCGTCTTGCTGAAATAAAAACTAAATATGATCCAGGAAATTTGTTTAGGGTTAATCAAAACATTAAACCCAAAAATTAAACAAAATAATTGTCAAGTTAAAATGGTTTTGCATTTGGCTTAAAAAGGGAATTTATACTGAAAAGTTGAATTTCCTTTTTATTTTTGATACAGCTAGAATACTTCTATTGATGAAAAAACTAAATACATTATTATTCATTTTTGGCATGTTTGTCATTCATGCATGTAAAACAGAAAAAAAACACGAAAACAATTTTGAAAAGAGTCATGTTATAATAGATTCAACGTTCATCTACAAAGCCTATCAACCAAAAGAAAGCGATCGCATTATCTCAAGGAATTCATACAAAGATCAGCTCTATGGTTTCTGGCTTGGTCAATGTATAGCCAACTGGACGGGTTTGGTGACCGAAATGGACAAGATTGGCAATATAGGCGACATAAAAACAGGAGATTTTTACACGCGTGAAGATTGGGCTAAGCCTGATCAACCAAGTATTTGGGGTGAAGGAATCCCGAGTAATTTGTCTCCAACCATTGATTTTGTAGTCATGGGAGAAGATAGTATTTGGGGAGCTGATGACGATACTGATATAGAGTATATGTATCAGCATCTTCTTTATACCAATAAAGTCTCGGTGCTAAGTGCGGAGCAAATTCGTGACGGTTGGTTAAAACATATTTGGACAAAGGAAGAAAACTTTTTATGGGTATCAAATCAAACCGCCCTTGACCTGATGATAAAAGGAATGGTCCCTCCAGAAACAAGTCGTCCTGATTATAACGAGAATTATATGATGATTGATGCTCAACTTACTACCGAAATATTTGGTTTATTTGCTCCGGCCCGCCCTGACATTGCCCTTAATATGGCTTACCTGCCTATTAGGACAGCGGCTCGAGAAGAAGCAGCCTGGATCTCCGAATACTATGTAGTGATGTATTCCCTTGCTTCTTATGTAGATCAGGAATTGAGTATGAAAGAAAAGATACATTGGATGGCTAATGAAGCCAGAAAAAGACTACCAGAATCTTCCTATCCTTCCAAAATGTTCGACTTCGTTAAGAGTCAATATGACGCCGGGCGAACTTGGGAAGAGACTCGTGATATGGTTTATCAACGCTATCAGGTGGAACAGCAAGATGGTTATAACATCACATCCAAAAATTTGTATTGCAATGGTTGTTTTGCGGCAGGAATAAATTATGCTGCCAGTATCATTAGTTTACTATATGGGGAAGGTAATATTGTAGAAACCATAAAAATAGGAGCCCTAACAGGATGGGATTCAGATAATCCAACGGCCACATGGGGAGGCTTACTCGGATTTATGATAGGCAAGGAAGGTATTGAGAATGCCTTTGGTCAAAAGTTCTCTGATCGCTTCAATATTCACAGAACAAGACAGAATTTTCCAAACGATGGTATTGATAACTTTGATACTATGGCCGAAAAAGGAGTGTTTGTCGTTGACCGTGTCGTACAGGATTTAATGAAAGGGGGAATTGATCTGGAAAAAAATGTATGGTATGTTCCAATGCTTGAAAATGGTTTGAATATTGAATCAGTAGTATATTAATTTAAAAAAACGGAACAATGAATGATAGCGTTTCTTACGGATGGCCATTACAGTATAATGAGCTGTTAGAAAGGTGTAAAGAAATTGGTTTTACTATGCCTTCAGATCTTTTGATCGGATCGTTTCTCAAAACATTGACCGCCTCAAAACCAGGAGGCAATCTTCTTGAAATTGGAACTGGAATTGGATTGTCACTATCATGGATGATAGATGGCATGGATGCAAAATCCAAGTTGATATCCATTGATAATGATAGCCAATTAATTGGTATTGCAGAAGAATTCTTTGGCAATGATGATCGGGTAACTCTTGTTTATAAAGATGGATCGGAATGGATCAAAAACTACCAGGGAGCTAAATTTGACCTGATCTTTGCAGATGCATGGCCCGGGAAATACAGTGATCTTGACAAAACCCTAAACCTCGTCTCAACAGGTGGGTTTTACATAATTGACGATATGTTGGCTCAACCTAACTGGCCAAATGGACATCAAGAGCTTGTAAATGAATTGATCATTGACCTTGAAGCTCGGAAAGACTTGGAAATGACCAAATTAAACTGGTCAACAGGAATCATAATTGGAGTCAAAAAGTAATGAGGTCCCAACTCGATTTTTATAACTGACTCATTTATGCCAACATTGTCCTTTCATCAATTTATCGCATCAATGCTTAATTTACCTATGTACTCGATCTTGTATTTAACAAATTTATTTATCTTTAATGGTGTCGTAAGCAACGTATATATATACAGTATAACACAGCATTTTTAACTCTTAAATATCCCATAACATATGAAAATTCTGATCATAGGAGGCAACGGTACCATAGGCAGGCGGGTAGTTTCACATCTGAATAAAAAACACGAGGTACTTATTGCTGGTAGAAAGCAAGGAGACTACATGGTAGATATAACAAAGGCTGACTCCATTCGCAAACTTTTGGAGTCTATTCCGTCACTTGACTCTATTATTTGTGTAGCCGGTGAGGCCAAATGGGATGATTTCAAAGATTTAACTGAAGAAGATTATTATATCGGGATAAGAAGTAAATTAATGGGACAGGTAAACCTTGTTCGCATTGGTCAGGATTATTTAAAATCCAAGGGATCTATAACATTGTCTACAGGGATACTTGCAGATGACCCTGTAATCAAAACAACGAGTGCCGCAATGGTCAATGGAGCGATCCACAGTTTTGTAAAAGCAGTGGCTTTGGAAATCGAGAATGAATTGAGAGTTAATGTGGTTTCTTCGGGTGTAGTGGAGGATGCCTATGAAAAATACAAGGATTTTTTTCCTGGACACAATCCTGTTCGAATGGTGAAAGTGGTAAATGCCTATGTTAGAAGCGTGGAGGGAAAAACTAATGGAGAAATCATCAGGGTTTATGAATAATACAAAGCAAATGCTTCAGGCTCTGGGTTATGACAATAAGCAAAAACTTCTGATTATCCACGCTGATGATGCGGGTTTGTCACATTCTGAAAACCAAGCCACCATGGAAGCCCTTAGACGGGGTCTGATCAATTCGTATAGTATAATGGTTCCTTGTCCATGGTTTTATGAAATAGCAGAATTCGCCTTGCAATACCCAAATTTTGATCACGGCATTCATCTTACCTTAAGCTGCGAATGGAATTCTTATAAATTTGGACCTGTTTTGAGTCAAGAAGAAGTGCCAAGTCTGGTGGACGCACAAGGGTATTTTTTTAAATCCAGAAAAGAGGTTTTGAACAGAGCCAAACCCGAGGAGGTAAAAAAAGAATTATGCGCACAAATTGAACGGGCTTTGTCTTTTGGACTTCGTCCTACTCATCTGGATTCTCATATGTACACTCTCGGGACATCGATTGAGTTTTTGAACTTGTATCGGGAGATTGGAAATTTTTATCAATTACCCATAATGCTTAACTCGAAATTGATCACTGAAGTTTCGGGAATTAAGACGGTTGAGTTTGATCTGAAAAATGAACTTGTAATAGATTCTCTTTATTTAGGAAATTTAACAGATTTTAAAAAAGGAAAGCTTGCCGATTATTATGCAAATGCTTTGAAAAAATTGCAGCCTGGAATCAACATGATCCTTATTCACCCAGCCTATGACACTCATGAAATGAGAGCAATTACAAAAAACCATCCTAATTTTGGCTCCGCATGGAGACAAATCGATTTGGAGTTTTTCACCAGTCAGCAATGTGAAGACCTTATAAAAAAAGAAAAAATTCAAATGATTTCCTGGACAGAAATAAAGAAACTAATCTATCCTTAAGGATCTTGCTTCACCTTAAAAAGTTGCGATTACTGTAAGGGAAAAATTCCTGCCCGGTGCACTGATGGCTGAGGCAAATTCTTTGTATTGATGATCCATAATGTTGTCGACATTGATCAACAGTTTGACATATTTAGATGTCTTTATTCTCACAAAATAGTTCAATGTATACCAGGAAGGGCTTCCATAATAAGCCTGTTCCACATCCGAATACGGGGTTTGCTCTATGTTGTCAATTCCCTCCGAAATATTGTAATCCTCAGCTTTTTTTCTCCCGTTAAAGACCATATTTAGGCCGGTTTCAATTCTGTTTCTTACATAATTAAACTCAACCATTCCGAATAGTGGTGGAATCGAAGATAACGGGTCCTCCGTGTCGTATGCCATTCCCTTTGTATACGTAAGGAACGCCCTTGCATTCCAGGTATTTGTAAGTTGTGATTTAAAAGTCATAGTACTCCCAATCAGGTAGGCATTTCCTTTATTAACATTAGCCACTACATTCGCCAATTCACCATCATAATTAATCTGAGTTTTACCATTGAGTTCGAAGGGTGCTCTTACGATATAATTATTGAGTAAGGTATAATAGGTTGTTAAGCCCAAATGGGTTTTTTTTTCGTCAAAATACCTGATCAGTCCAACTTCAAAGTTATAGGCATACTCAGGTTCTAAGTCGACATTGGGCACTGTAACATCTTCGTTTTTTTCCCTAATCTTTCCTATATCGTCAATATTAGGTGATCTGAAGCCCGATGACACTACACTGTTTAATTGCCAGTTGGAACTTGGTCTATAGGTATACCCAGCTGTTAAGGTAACAGATGTGTTTCTCGATTCTATATCAGAATCATCAAGCTTCACATAAGTCGTGTCGACCCATTTCGCTGCAAGCATCGTATTCGTAATTCTCAAACCTGTGTTCAAAGTAGATTTCTTGCCTAAATCCTGCCTGTAACTGGCATAAATAGCCGAACTCAAATAACTGCTTCCTCCATCAGGATATCTTGTTTGAACTACATAATTATCCTTAACACCAATGATATCATTACCAACAACATCAAGTACTTCTCCTTTTGATGTAGATTTTACGTCATTATGAGCCACCTCAAATCCATAACCAAAATTTCGATTCATATCTTCGTTCATGTTTTTTGTAAAATCTCCGTTAAGACTAACAACCTGAACTTTTTCAAATCTTGAGGATCTGTCAAAATTATCGAACTTTCGTTCAATTCTCGATTCTTTAATATTCTGATAAGCCGCGGTAAAAACCCCTCTATCCATTAATTTTTTATTCGACTTTATATTGAATTGAGTGGAAAATAAAAACCTGTCCTGGGGACCATAGTACCATTCTGCGAATCTCAATTGCCCATCACGCCTTTCAGTGAGCTTGTCGAATCGGTTGATTCTTGATGAGGTACTATACTGAAGGTTGAACATCAACTCATTGCCATCTTTAAAGGGAAGAATCAATTTTTGTAAAAAATCGGTTTGTTGATAGCCTACATTACGCTGCACAGAAGGATCTGAATTAAGCACAGGATCGGCATTATAATACGTGTCTGTATTGTCGGAATATTCGTACTGCAGACCCCAGTTTCCAAACCCATGGGGTCTCAACTCTCCCATCCTAAGATCTCCAAAATCACTATACGAAATACTGGTGAATGACGCGATCTTTTCAAATTGCAACTCAACGGCAGCATTAACGGTTTTTTCCTGATTGACAGTACTAAAACGTCCTAAAAATTCCAGATTCACATTATTCCTTTCCGAAACTTCTGGCTTGCGTGTATAATAATGTATTACTCCTCCCAAGGCATCAGATCCATAGATCACTGAAGAAGGGCCAAAGATGACTTCTGTCTTATCGAGCATATTCGGAGATACCGAAATTGAGTTTTGCAAATGTCCTTTCCTGTAAATGGCATTATTCATTCTAACCCCATCAACCACAAGCAGTATACGGTTGGCCTCCATTCCTCTAAGTACCGGACTTCCTCCGCCAAACTGAGTTTTTTGAACCTTAACTCCGGGAATTTTAGCGAGCATATCAGCTGAGGTCTGTGGAACTGCATTTTGAATATCTTTACTTGATAGAATGGCAACCTCTTCGGCAATTCTTGTTCGTTCCAAGTCATCTTTAGCCGCTGATAAATAGACTTCTTTGAGCAGCTCAGATTTAAATTGAAGATAAACCGTAGTAAAATCGCGCCTGATCTGTTTTTTGATCAATTCCATTTCTACATAACTCACATGACTGAAAGTGAGTAGTTCAATTTCACCAAAAACACTTAAGTCAAGTATTCCATTTCTATCAGAAGTGACTGATTTAGATTGGTCTTCATTGATCACCTGAACATTAGGAATGGGCATTTCAGAGTCCTTGTCAACTACAACACATTTTTGCGCATATGAAAAATGCCCAATAAGGACAATTAAGACTGCATTAAGAAATTTCATTAAAGACCTCTTTTAATACTTTTAGTGATCGCGGCTTTTTAAATCCTGGTAAATGAAGCTCGTAATAGTTCAAAAGTATGTCGAGTACAATTTGTCTGTTTTCCGAATTCCATTTCAGTCCTACCATATGATCAAATTTTATGCCGATTAATGATTTAAACAGAATTATTTTTTCACCTCTTAAAAAGTGTCTTGGGGGCTTATGAGTAGTGAACGTACCTTCCTCAAGGTCAAAGAATGCCGCGTTGATGAGTGTTGCATCAGGATAAAACCCTAAAAACTTCGTCAATTGTAACAAGAAAAGAAGGTGAAAATCGGCAAATTTATCGTTATGATCCAACCATTTTAAAGAGGTCTCAATATATTGAAATTGAACCGGGTTCTGTTCTTCTTCTTTTAAGGCATGCGCCAAGACTTCTGCTAAAAACAAGGCTATTGACTGCTTGTAAATATCGGTTGCAAGAGTTTGATACAGGTAAGACACTCTTGCTTCGGTAATTTTGTTAAGGTTGCCCTTCTTGTTGTGAACAGCGGTGATATCAAGCTGACTTAGTGGTTGGAAATAACCGGTCTTAAGTTTTTTGCTCTTAGTTCTGAAAATACTTCTGAGCAAATATGATTTAATCCCTTCCTCTGTAAGGCATTTCACGATAAGATCGGCTTCTCCATATTTTAGGGATGTCAATACAATTGCCTTGGTATTAATCAACATTTTATATAGGAATTAATTTATGATAGCGATCTTGGTCGAGGATGTTTCCGACTTGTCAGGACTGGTCAATAGCACAATATAAACACCAGAGGCCACTTTTCTTCCTCTAAGGTTGGTTTTGTTCCAAATTGCCTTTCCCCCTCTTAGCTCCTGCCCAATATCAACATTTGTTTCGTAAACCAATCTCCCGGAAATATCCAAAATTTTTACATTTGTTCCTTTAGGTAAATGAGTACCGTTTCTTCCGTCTATTGTGACGTATTCGTGCTCCTTTTTTACGGGATTCGGAAAAGCATATACCTCCTCAAGCGATTCACCAAAAGGAGCCACCTCACTGTTAAAGGCCACAATTCCTTTGTCAGTGGCAAAATATACCTTTCCTGTACTGTTATCAATCTTTACCTTTAATACACTATTCGACGGCAGGGGTGAATTGTCTTTATTGAAATTATACAAGGTTTCACTTCCTGAAGGATTCGTGCCCAGCACGCCTCCGGTATCAGTTCCAAACCACTTATTCTCGGCACCATCAATCGCTATTGAATTGACCGGTTGGTCTCCCAGTAATTTTCTGGGAATTCCGTTATCTTCAATAATAACCGGTTCAGCATCATAGATATCAGCCTCAAAAACACTTTCGGCTCCCGAAAATACGACAAGTCCTTTCTGTGTGCCAATCCAAATCCTATTATTCCTGTCTACCACCAGGGTTCTTACATTCAGGTCGGGTAAAGAGCCTTTTGTTGCTTCTGTGATCAGGGCTCTTTTTCTATCTCCCGATTCATTGTAAACCAACGCTCCATTTCTTCTTGATCCGATCCAGATGCTTCCCGATTTATCTATTGCCAGTTCAGACAGACCCAAGGCCGGGTTCGTAATGATAGGGCTGAGGTCAAATCCAGACCAGTTGCCATTACTGTCAAGTTTTTTTAACCTCCTGGGAACCCAGGAGTTTGTAATCCAAAAATTTCCTCTGTTGTCGAAGGAGGCTCCATTGATCCTAATGCTTGATTCAGGATCGCCATCCTGATAAAGATCTTCCAACCCACTGTTGCTATCATCCCAAAGTATTGAGGGTAGGTCATTCTCAACAACAAGTATTCCACTTCCCCAAGAGCTAAGATATGCCTTATTTTCGGCGTCCGGATCAATCGTAATGTGCACCAGATCCTGAGCAGGAAAATTTGGATCAAACGTTTTATTTGTCCATAGTGTTGAGGCCATAGTTGAACCGTTATAATGTGAATATCCTAGTTTTTTTTTCAACGGATCATATGAAAGGTTATACCCCCCATATACAACCCAAAGATTATTGTTTGACGCTTCTATGGAAAAAACCTTGTTCGATAAAGGTCCATCCGGGTGAACTTCCTGATAGTCGGTGTCAAAAAAAGATTGATTCAAGACTCCAAAACTTTTGGTCGCTAAAAATACCTGCCCATCATTCGCATAGGAGCTGTTCAATTGAAAATCATAATTCGGGCTTGAAGCCGCCTCGTAAATACGAGTCAAATCCTTATTCAAAACCAGCGCTGATTTACTAAAGGTTACCGACATTAAATCTTCCGACGATCTAAGTTTTAAAATGGTTTCGTTATAATTTCTTCTTTGTATTAATTCATCTATCCCTATCAATTGATATAAAAGACTGGAGCTACATGTGTAAATTTGACCATCAAGTACCGAAATAGATAGAAAATTCCCCAAAAGATTTCCCTCGGGTTGCAACCAGTTATTATAATCAATCAAATTAGGGTCATTTATATCAGCTGAATAGATTCCTTTTTGGGTAACTGCATAAATGGTTTGATCATTAATTTCGATTTCGTTGACAAATACCGCATTAGAGTTCTCATCAATATAAAAGGTGTCACCAAAATTAAGGTTATTAATATCGTATTCGACAATGCCAAATGGGGTTGACAAATATAAAATACCATTGTATTCAGTGATATGATTGATCTGTTTTTGTCCGGTAATGTCTAGTCTTTCAATGTCATTTACCACTGTTATTTTTCCATTCTCATCAATTATTTCGATCAGACCGGTTTGGTAGCCAATGACAAAGCGGTTAGTGGCTTGGCTAAAATGAAGGCTCGTCGTTTCCTTGCCCGATAATCCATGTACAGAAGATATTTTTTCCATATAACCCGTTTCCAGGTTATAAATAAATGCAGCATTGTCTGCAATAGCATATACTATTTTATCTCTGCTGATGAAATCCTTAACATTGTTGTATGAAAAAAAATCTTCCCATGCGTTGCTAAAATCAGTTTGAGATAACAAGGGCATTGAAATCATAAATAAGATCAGCATGGTTAAAAGGTCTTTTCTTATCGGAAGGGACATAGTATTCATTTTGCTCAAAGATATTTATTTCCTTGAAAAAATATGCCTTTAATAAAGCTATTCCAATTATTTTTGAACCAGCATCTGGCCGATTCCTTAATTATTTGTTACCTGACTTTAAGTTTTGGATACTCAATCATAGAAAAAATCAGATTGTAGCAGCTGTCATGCTGGTGATTCTTATGGAAACAGCATGTGTAGCTTTGAATATTGCCGGATTATATTTGCTACTTACTACTGGTTATACGACGTTTGTTATTTGGAGTCTACTAGCATTTTTCATGACATTGATCGTGTTAATTACCGGAAAAAGAATAGCCCAGGATTTCTCCTGGGCTATGAATATTTCTGTGTATTTTATCCTTACGTATATGGTCTATTTATACTGGAAATCGTCTAAAAAGAGTTGGATAGATTTAATTTAGTGACCGTCATAAGTTCTCCTTCAAGAAAAACTTTTACGGGGTAAATACCCTTCTCAAAGTTACTACCTTTCCTTTGTATGAACATGGTAACATCTACGTCGTGATTGTTATAATTAATGATGGCGTGATCGGTATATTTTGACTCCGTCTCACTGTTTTTCAAGGTGAATATTCCTTTGGCTTCTTCAACATTGCCTTCTGGATTCTGTAAAACCAGATGAGCTTCCTTGCGTCCCGAATCGACCTTTTGGTTACTGATTAACTTGAAGGTAACTTTAATGAGATCAGTCTTACTGGCGCTATTTGTTTTTTGGTACTTGCCATTGCCATTCTTTTTCATGGCTGTGATCTCAACATTATTAACACTTAGGTTCTCCTCCATTTCCGCGACCTTTGGTTTTTCAGCCTCGGCAATCGTATTCGGTTCTGCCTGCTTGGAGGCATGAGCCACCTGTCTTTCTTCCCTCGTCAATGAACCAGAAACCGTATTTCTACTATTGGTAACCATTAGGGCGCGATACCTTTTCTTGAAATGCAAGACGTTGTTCTTATATTCAATAATATTCGACCAACCTGTTTCCTCCATCTCCTTAGCGCCTAAAATAACATCGGCAATTCTGCCTTTTTCAACTTTCAATGAATCTGAAAGTTTAGGATATATCGGAATGGCATCGTTATACTGCTTTTCAAGATCAGACAATTGCTCTATCATTTTCACTTTTTCAGATCCAATATAATTTAACACTTTATTGCTCTCCGGATTCGTAGCCACGATTGTAGAATTATAATTAATGATCACAGCCTCTTTAACTTCTTTCTTATTTGTTTTTTCCTTTTCTTCAGAAGCAACTACAACCTGCTTCTCTTCAATTTTCCCATTATTTACTTCTTTTAATTCAGACTTGTTTTCAATAATTTCTTTAGAGACCGTTTGTTTTTCTTTAAAACTTTCTTGCAAAGCTACCTCAGGCGTTTCGATTACTTTCGTTTCAGCTTGAACAACCGGAGCACTTTTTACACTTTTTTTATACACTATAGGAGCAATTATCTGATGATCCGTGGCGGCAATCTTGACGGTCTTATTACTCGCACTTTCTATACTTTGTTCCTCTTTTAGAGGAGCTGGTTTTATTGCTTGGTCAAGTTTTGCAACACTTGGTGATTTCTTAACTTCACTTAGCTCTACCTTGTTCACAACACTGGTTTTTTTAGCTTCCTGAGGCTTGGTCAAAACAGGAGATACCGTTTTCTTTGTTTGAATGGCCATTGTTGTTTTGGCAGTGCCTGATTTCTTTTTACTTGAATCGGCCGGAACATTAGCAAAATTGAACTCTGTTCTTCTATTCATCTGATGTGCCTCTTCTTTACATTCAGCTCCATTAACACACTGGTTAATCAACTTGTCTTCTCCATAACCTTTAGACCTTATTCTATCTTCATCAATTCCTTTTGACTTCAAGTATTCAACAGCTGCTTTTGCACGTCTTTTTGAAAGCTCAACATTATAAGCGTTTGATCCACGTGAATCAGTAAAGGATGAGGCTTCAATAATAAGGTTCTCATTTTCTGTCATGATTTCTGCAATCTTATTCATTTCCTCTGCAGCTTCCTGAGTAATGTTGGCATCATCGAATTCATAATAAACAGGAGACAATCTTTTTACTGTAGGAGTTTTCTTCTCAACCTTGGTTAGATTTAAATTGGTATGCAATGCAGAATGATAGTTTTCTTCAAGAATCTCTATACGCTTTTTGTCGTCGAGATAATCAGGGTTTGAAGCAATCAGTTCATATTCTTTGGCACAGGAAACTGTAAACTGATATGCACCATCATTATAGGTGGATACAGATTCCAGTAAACTTCCATCAATAGAGTACAAATCAACTGTAGCTCCAGAAATAGCTTCGTATGATTCTTTATCTCTTACCTTACCGTCAACCGTTATAAAACATTCACCTGGTCGAAAATCTTCATCCAGTGTAAACGAATAAAGGTCATTAAATCCATCTCCCTGCAATCGATTGGATGTAAAAAATCCAAGGTTGTTATCCTTATTTACGATATAGGCAAAGTCATCATTGATACTATTAATAGGTGAAGCCAATTCATATGGTTCAGATGTTGCATTGTCATATATTTCAACGGCAAAAACATCCAATTCCCCCTGTCCTTCAAGGCCATCAGAGGAAAAGTATAAAATGTTTTCTTTAGTAATAAATGGAGTTGTTTCATTACCTTTAGTGTTTACCATAGAGCCTAAGTTACGAGGCTGACTGTAATTTCCTTCATTTAAAACATCAACTACAAAAATATCAGTATTCCCTTTTGAGGGTAATCTGTCTGATACAAAATATAATTTTTTGCCGTCAGGGCTTAAAACAGGATAACCCGTTGAAGAGTTCTTTTTGTTAAAAGGTAATTTTTTAATATTGGTCCAGCTTCCATCTGCCGCAACATCTCCCTTATAAAGAAGTAGTCTCTTGTTCTTTGGTAAGTTTTGCTTTTTTAGATTCTTCTTGTACTTGTTCCTGCTGAAGTAAACCGTTCTTCCATCGTTAGAATAGCTAACACCAGTTTGGTTAACTTTTTTATTGATTTCTTTACTAACCCTTTTTACATTTTTGATTTCTCCATCAAAATTAATGTCTCCGGCATAAAGATCTTTTCTTGGATTGTAATTTTCCTTGGCAGTGGCCACCTTGTGATCAGCTGAAGTAAAAATTAATTTATTCTCATCCAGAATGGCAACACCATAATCTGAGTTTTTTTTATTTACTTCTAAAAACTTAATTTGGTACTTAGCAGTCGATTGTCCGACTACTTGTAAAAACCAAGTGAGAAAAAAAATTAAGATAAATCCCCTTTTCATAATTTATAACTTATAATTGTTTGTAATTCAAATATTTAATGTCCAACTCTAAACTGTTATTAGATTCATATCTTGTTTGCAACAGGCGCGGTTTTAAAATTGGCTACTTATCAACAGTGTGTTAATAACGTAGAAAAGGCAATAAAATTATATTGGGATAAAAAATTTGTTGGGAAGTATTTGCAACCTTGTTGCCACAAAAAAAGCCCCGCTGTGCGGGGCTCTTTACTATATAAGAATTAATTAGCTTAATTCACTGGTGTTGCTTCTTCAGAAGTTGTTGTTTCTTCTACCAGAGTCTCTACCTCAAAATCAGCATTTAATGCCTCAATCACCAAGTCGGTAATATTGAGTGATTCTTCTCCGTACAAAACACTTTTTGTTTGCTTTGATGATCCAAGGATATAAGTATATCCATTTGATTGACCATAATCTGCTAAGAATGATTCAATATCACTATTGATTTTTTCATACTTTTTCTGTCCTTCAGCCTGCACTTGTTGTTGAGCACGTTGCTGTTGCTGTTGAAACATTTGTTGTTCCTGCATCAACTCAGCTTCTTTTTCCTGACGAGCGGTTTCTGAAAGTTTGTCTTTGTTTTGCTGATACTCCTGAATCTTTTGTTGCAAAGGTGCAGCCATCTGATCCAATTGTTCGGAAATTTGTTGTGATTGAGCTTTCATCTCTTCTTCAGCCAATACCGCTCCTTCATACTCTTTTAATATTTCTTCAACTTCAACATAGCCAATCTTTACCTGAGTACAAGATGCTAGTAACATCATCAAAGAAAATACCACTGCTACTTTTTTCATTTTGATTTAATTTTAATTTAGTGTGGCAAATGTAAAATAATGAATCGATTAATAATCAAAAACTTTTTACTTATTCATAGCAACAACAACCATAAGGGTTCTTTATTGAAATAAATAAGTCATAAGGATGGTTTATAGAATTTGAATTTACCAGGCGTAATTTCCGAGAGCTTTGAACTATTCTGTTTATCTATTGGTCTAAACCATATAAGAAGCGCTTAAAACCGCTTAAAACGAGAAATTAGCGATTTTTAATCAAATAGATCAGTGACGAGTACTGCCCCGTTCTACTTGCCTTACTATTTGAAATCAAACCTGTTTTAAATCCAGAAACGATATTTGATCTACCTGTTTTATATTTTTCGGACAGAAGACTAACATAAAAAGAATCAAAAATCAACGGCTTAATCATGACTACTTCAAAACCACTTTTTCCAAAAATATGTCTGATTGCTTTTTCACTAAAATGCCATAAGTGTCTGGGTACATCATAGGCTGCCCAAAACTCTTTGTAATAAACAGCATCATAGCTTTTGAAATTCGGAACTGCCACGATTAAGTGACCATCTTTCGAGAGTAGGTTTTTTAATACTTCAATGTATTCCATTAAATTGGGAACATGTTCAAGTACATGCCACATGGTGATTACATCAAATGTGACATTATTCTCAAGACCATTCAAGTCGCTTACAATACTCCCCGAAGAAGCTACTTTGCTCCTTGCAAGATCTGCTGCCTTTTTACTTGGTTCAACACCATAAATATCCCACCCGTCCTTTTCGCAAACAGATAACAAATCACCTGTGCCACAGCCAATATCCAAAATTTTTCCTTTGTGGTTCATTAAACCGTTGATCATTTTTAACTTTCTTTTTAAGGAATAGCTTTTGATCAACTGATACACTTTGTCCATCAATGAACGTTTCGAATCAGTGTGAGAAATATAATCTTCGCTTTCATAATACGATGCAAGATCAGCATCAGAAGGGCGGGGTAAGGTTACCAGAAGATCGGTTTCAGGATCCAGAAACAACGAAAAGGTTTCACGTGAAACAGTGTGATCCACACAGTTTAAAAAAGGCTCAAGTAAGTCTTTATTTCCATAAGGCTCCTTAATTTTTTTTTCAACTTGCTTCATATCAACATGCATAAATTAGAATCCTTAACGACCCATATAAACCAGAAGTACAGAAACATCACTTGGGGAAACCCCTGAGATTCTGCTTGCCTGGGATATGGTGGAAGGTTGAATTTTAGTGAGCTTTTCTTTGGCTTCAAAAGATATTGAATTAATCTTTTGATAGTTGAAATTTAAAGGAATCTTTATATTCTCCAAACGCTGTAACTTGTCTGCAGAATTCCTTTCTTTTTCTATATAACCGGAATACTTAACATGAACCTCTGCTTGCTCCAATACTTCTGCATCTATATTATTTGCTTCAATAAACGCCTCAACTTTTGGAAAGCGCCTTACATCGTCAAAATTAAGTTGCGGCCTTGAAGCAATCTTAAACATCTTCATCGATTGAGTTACAACAGCCGATTTCTTTTCAGTTAAAATTGGGTTTACATCCTCAGGTCTCACACTGGTCTCCTTCAAAAACTTAATGAACAGATCAGTTTTTTTCTGCTTTTCTTCAACTCGATCCATTCGTTCTTTAGAAGCTAAGCCTATAGCAAAAGACCTAGGTGTTAATCTAAGATCAGCATTATCCTGTCTCAATAAAGTTCGGTATTCAGCTCTAGAAGTGAACATACGGTAAGGCTCATCGGTTCCCTTTGTTATTAGATCGTCAATAAGCACGCCTATGTAAGCTTCATCTCTTTGTAATATAAAAGGCGCATCGCCCTTCACTTTTAACGCAGCATTGATTCCAGCCATTAAGCCCTGAGCTGCTGCTTCCTCATAGCCGGTAGTACCATTAATCTGGCCGGCGAAATACAAGTTTTTTATCAGTTTCGTCTCCAAGCTAAGCTGCAACTGAGTAGGTGGAAAATAATCGTATTCTATGGCATATCCAAATCTTAGAAATTTAACATTTTCAAATCCTGCTACCTTTTTTAAGGCCTTGTATTGCACCTCATGTGGCAGTGATGTCGAAAACCCATTTACATAAATTTCGGTAGTATGCCACCCTTCGGGTTCTACAAATAACTGATGCCTGTCTTTAGTAGAGAACCTATCAATCTTATCTTCAATTGATGGACAGTATCTGGGTCCAATACCCTTAATCCTTCCTGTATACATAGGTGAATTTTCAAAACCTTCGCGCAATAAATCATGGACTTCGGGAGACGTATATGACATATAACAGGACCGTTGCTCTGTTAAACTCTTTGTATTGGTATACGAAAACTTCGAGGTTACTTCATCTCCAGGCTGCTCGATCATTTTAGAAAAATCCAAAGAACGGGCGTCTACTCTGGGAGGTGTTCCCGTTTTCATTCTGCCTGCCTCAAAACCTCTTTCAACCAACTCTTCTGTAATCCCAGTAGAAGCTCCTTCACCAGCTCTACCTCCGCCAAAGGTCTTTTCACCAATATGTATTTTGCCATTCAAAAAAGTTCCAGCTGTAACAATTACTGTCTTCGCCGATATACTTAACCCTAATTGGGTCTTTACTCCAACTACACGATCCTCCTCAAAGAGTAATCCATTCACAGAATCCTGGAACATATCCAGATTATCTGTTTGCTCCAATCTTGTTCGCCATTCTTCTGCAAACCTCATTCTGTCACTTTGGGCTCGGGGACTCCACATTGCAGGTCCTTTTGATTTGTTCAGCATCTTAAACTGAATGGCCGTTAAGTCAGTAACAATTCCACTATATCCTCCTAAGGCATCAATCTCTCGTACAATTTGCCCTTTTGCAATTCCGCCCATGGCTGGATTACAACTCATTTGTGCAATATTCTGCAAACTCATTGTGATAAGCAAAGTTCGACTTCCCAGGTTTGCTGCCGCCGCCGCCGCCTCACTTCCTGCGTGACCACCGCCCACAACAATTACATCATATTTTGATTCAAACAAATTCATAGTTATTGTTTCACGTGAAACATATTCTGCTTCACTAAAAAGTGCGCAAAGATAGGTAATAATCCTCTTTCGACCGCATCGTCATTTTATCGTCCTTGTCTTTGTCTTTGTAGCCACAATAATGAAGTATGCCATGGATCATTACCCTGTGCAATTCATCCCTAAATTTTTCTGACAATATTGCTGCGTTATCCGCAACCCGTTCATAGGAAATATAAACATCTCCAGAAACCACAACGCCTAGGGTATAATCAAAGCTAATAATATCTGTTAAAGTATTGTGTTTCAGTGTTTTAATGTTTATTTCTTGCAAATAGTCATCATCGCAAAAAATAAAATTAATTTCACCCAGTTCCCTCCTTTCTTCATCCAGAACAAAGTGCACCCAATCAGCCATTTTCTCACGATCCTTAAGATCAAACTTGCCTATAACAGTGTACTCGATCATTTGCTTCTACGATTTATCCAGTTCAAAATATTGCTTAACTCTATTCTTGTAGTCGGGAGACAGCTCTAACCTCTTTCGCCTTAAAATCTCATTCTCCTTGGATGATTCAATTAATTGATCTAATGCATCGATCTCTCTGAACTGCTGTTCCTGAGTATTCGTCTCTGCCTTTCGTTTAGTATCTTTATTTCTTTGCAGCGTCGCATTTTCCATTTCTAACAACTCGTGCTCCAATTGCTGCATTCTTTCTATAGACTCCTTGCTAATTCCTTTTTCAAGTAAAATCTTTTCCAATTCCTCCATTTGACTCATTACCGATTTACCTTTCTGTCCACCTGTTCCTTCCTGGTCAAGAATTTTCTGCATTTGATCCTTTATCATTTTTTGTTCCTGATACATCTGGAATTGTTCGCCACTCATGGCCTCTTTACCCTTTTTACCCTGCCCTTTTTGTGAATCCATTCCTTCCTTCATCTTTTTCATCATACCTTGCTGCTTTTTGATGACATCCGGTAAACTTAACTCTCCTTTTTTGCCCTTACCTTTTCCAGACCCCGGTTTTTGATTTTGAAGACTCTGTAGCATATCACTTAAAAGATCAGCCAGGTTATTCGCTGCAGTCATGGTATATTGCTGATTACTCATTCCTTGTTGAATTCTATTCTCAGCTATGTTTTCTAATGACTTATCTAAATTGTAATGTGCAGAGCTAAGGTCTTCCTGTATTTTTGAGCTCAGTTTAACCATTCTCAACGAAAGCGTATAAAGACTGTCATCTATGTGCTCAAAATGCTCCTTCAATTTAATTTGTTCCTTCAACTTCTCCGGATAATCAGCATTCTTCGAACTCACTTCTTCAAAAGAAAGCATCAACTCTTCCTGATCCAGTGAAAAAATCAAAAGATTTTTAAGCACCTGTTGTAAATCTTTGATATTCTCGTCCAATCCTTGCATTTCCATTTCCATAAGACCCGCTTCCATTTTCTTGCTAAGCTCTTTCATTCTTTCAGCCGCCTTCCTTTGCTGCTCCTTTGCGTTATTCTTAGTCTTCTCTTGCTGATTATCCTCTTGTTGCTCACTTTTTTCCAATGATTCTTCAGCATCTTTCATATCCATCTCAATCAATTTCTCATCAGGCTCACTGTCAAAAATATCCATAGGGCTCTTTAATTCCTTGTTCTGATCCCGGAGATCTTTAAAATCCTTTTTCAGCGAATCAAACTTTTTATTCAGCTTTTTCTGTTCTTCCTTCGAGTTATTTTCTTCTGTACTCAAATCCAATTGCTCTTCTGAAAGTTCTTCAAGCTTTTTCATGATCTGTACAGATTTCTTCTCTACATAAAATTGCTTGGTCAATTCCAAAATACGTTCCAGAGTTCTTTTTTCCTGCTTACTCTGTTCCTTTAACTTATCTATTTTTTCTAAAAGATCTTCTTTTTGAAGTTTTTCAGCCAACTTTTCAAGCTCCTTAATCAACTCCTCCTTTTCCTTATATTCGGCCAACTCGTCCCAACGCTTCTTCAGTTCGTCTTTTTTCTCCTCCAGACCAGGTTCATCCTTCACATCCATCTCGTCCAAATTCTCTTTCATCTTATCGGCATTCTTATCCATCATCTGATCATAGGCTTTTTGTCTTTTTAAAAAATCATCGAGTTCCTTCTTATCATTCCAGTCTGCCTGTTCTTTGTTCTTTAACTTTTTTGAAAATTCTTCCAAAGCTTTCTCTAATTCCTCCTTAGCTTCCTTCGAGTTTTCCATCTCCTCTATTCCTTGTTTTTGTTCTTCCAAGACCTCAAATTCTTCTTCTTCCTGGGTCTTATTTCTATAACTGAAGGTTTGAGAAACTGTTTTTTTGGGACCTTTTATGGCATCGTTATCAAATACCTCAAAGAAAAGATCATAGCTATGTCCCTCTTCCAAAAGAATTCCTTTTGGAAACACATAGAAAAACTCTTCGAAATCACTCCGTTCAGTTCTGATGGCTCCAATACTCAACTTACCACTTTTAACATCCTTCGCCACCACCTGTAATCTTGATATCCCATAATCATCAGTAAGCTGACCACGAAATTGCACTGGTCCACGGCTTACTGAATCAATATCAGATTGAATAAATATCTTAGGGTATTCATCATCAACGACCTCTAATTTATAACTTAAGGTTTCATATTCTTTCAGATAATCATTAGAGGAACGGATTTCATACGTAGTTTTCCTTTCGATGCTTTTTGTAAGTGAAAATCGCCCATTTTTAACCTCAATCATTTTTTCAATTTTTACATCTGCTTCTTTTGGTCGATCGATTATTGCAAAATCCAGAGATTTAGTGTTGCTGGAGGCAACGAGCCATGTCACTTCTGTTCCGACCGGTAAAACCGCATTACCCGTATTGCTAATCGTGTCGGTTGGTTTATTCAAATAGGATGGATATTTCAACTCCATACTGAAGTCGGTGATCTTTGGCGCCGCCAGAACTTTCAAAATATAGGGTTTTGAATTGACAGAATTTCCTTTCATATAAAATTCAATATCTCTTTCGGGGAACTCAAAGGTATAAGACAATAGACCGTCTTCTCCAAGAGGAATATAGTAGCTGTTACCCTCATAAGCAATGCGAATGTTTTCAGGAACAATATCTCCAACGGTTCTAAACTTCAATACAAATGATTCATCCTGCACGGTTTGTAAATCATCATTGATCACTTCAAAATAAAACGGAGCCGGAGCTTCAAAGGCGGTTTGATGATGAACGACTCGATTCAAACTTTGTGTAAAAACAGAATTATTTCCGCTGATCCAGACGAGAAACCAAATAATTAAAGGAGCAAGCAAATATTTTAGATAAACTGCATTTCTTTTAAAAACAATGGCCCTTTTAAAACTGATAGGTTGAATCTCACTTGATTTCTGTTCTATACTGGCTTCTAACAATTCATTACCAACACCCTTTGATTTTAATTGAATGATGTTCGTCAATTTATCATCTACTTCTTTAAAATGTCTGCCAATTATTCTGGATGCTTCCGTTTCGGAAATTCCTTTTCTGATGCCAAACAATTTGAACACGGGAATGAGTATAAATCGAAATAATAGTATGAACTCAATAGCAATAAACAACCAAAACAAAATGGTTCTTGACAAGGGTTCCAGCCAGAGAAAATATTCAACGATCAGGATAAAGAATAAATAAAGAATTCCAAAGGCCAAAAAGAAGATACTGCCCTTGATGATCTCATTGGTGTAGAACTTCTTAATGAAGCCTTGTAATTTATCGTGTATGTGTTGAAAGTGACTCAAATCTAATTTCTAAAATTACAATTAATCTTTAAAGCTGTGCCAAAATATTTAAACCATCTCAGGTTTTAAATTGTATTTTAGTAAAATGTTAAAATAAAAAATGCTTTCACAGACCGATCAAATAGAGTCTTCAGCCTTAAAAATTGGCGTACTCGTAAATCTTATGATGGCAGTAGCGGGTTGGGTTGCCTATTCGCTTACCGGATCAGAGGCACTGTTGCTGGATGGGAATTTTTCCTTTATTTCTGCGTTAACTACGGTTGGTGCCATTATCATAATCTATAAAAAACACAAGAGAACAAGCGTTTTTCCCTACGGCAGGTATTTTTACGAATCCTTTTTTACCCTTTCCAAAGGGATTCTTATCCTAGGACTAATTATAGCAGCACTTTTCCAAAATGTAATTAAGATCCTTGCCTTTATTGAGGGTGAAGATATGGATAAACTTAAAACTGGTCCTATCATGATCTATATGGCGTTGATGTTGTTGTTTTGTTTCGGGACCGGTATTTTTTACCGATTTAAAAATAAAAAGATCAATTTTAAAAGCAGTATTCTGGCCGTGGAGTCTAAAGCAAGCTTTATTGACGGGTATATGACAATTGCCGTGGGTATAGCCTTAGTGCTTACAAGTATTGTTCCTGAAACATCAAGATTCTCTTTTTTAATTTACATAGGAGATTCTATCGTGGTGATTTTGATGTGTTTGTTTTTGTTCAGTATTCCTTTTGAGGTCATCAAAAGTGGTTTTATTGAACTTGCAGGAGGAAGTCTTCAAAATGAGGAGTCGGTAAAAGAAATTGAGTCTGTGATTCAAAACTTATTGCCCGATAGCCTGAAAATCGAACGATGCCATATCTCAAAAACAGGAAGCAGCCATTTGGTACTTGTTTATGCCAAATCAACTTCACCAACCATTACCGTGGAAACCATCACACATTATCGAGATTCTATACATAAAAAAATCGATGCCGAATACCCAAATTCTGAGGTGGAAATCGTTTTTAGATAATAAATATCGTATCCTTATTTATCTAAAAACTAATCTTTAAGCGCATTACTAATTGCCTTTTCGGTTAATTCTTTCATGATCATATACCCCTCTTTTGTAGGGTGAACACCATCTTCAGCCAATGCTTTTGGTAAGCCATTCTTGTCATCTGCCATGGCAGTAAAATAATCTAGATAAATCACAGCATTCTTAGACGCATACTGTTTTAACATGGCGTTCAATTCCGGAATTTTAATATTAGGTTCCAAACCTGGTTTCCAATGATAGTCATATGCAGGTAAAACGGAGCAAATAATCACAGCAATATCATTAGCTTTTGCGAGTTCTGTCATGGAAATAATATTATCTCTAATCTCTTCCAAGGTCATGGGGCCCGTGTTTCCTGCAATATCATTAGTTCCTGCAAGAATAACAACTGCTTTTGGTTTTAGATCAATTACATCAGCCCTAAAACGGAGCAACATTTGTGGGGTGGTTTGCCCACTTATTCCTCGATTGACATAGCTTGGATTCGCAAAATATTCAGGATCATGCTGAGGCCAGACTTCAGTTATGCTATTTCCCATAAAAACAATCCGTTGTTTACCTTCAGCAGGCAAACCTAAACTCTTATTCTGTTTTCTAAATCGATTCAAATCTGGCCAGTCTTGTGCGTTACTATTTTGATAAAAGCTAATAAATAGAATTACAATTAAAAAATTTCTACTGTCTTTCATTCGTATTTTCTTATTTCCTCGAGCTCTTCTAATAATAGCTCTGTTTCCTTCTTTGCATCTTTAGCCTCCTTAATCTCAGGATCGAACGTTACCAATCTTTCATATTCCTTTTCCGCATCCTGGTCATGTTCCTGATCAGCCGCAACCATAGCTTTTAACCAAATAGCTGACAACCTGTAATTCGCGTCTTTTGAAAGTTCTCCGAGATTTGCATAGGCAATTGCCTTTTCATAATTCTTATCTATTAACTCAATTAACCCATCTACATTCTCATCACCAAACTCTTCACGCATCAAATCTTCTTCTGATTTATCCTCTGACTTATCGTGATCTTCCGATTCTTTTTCAAAATCATTCGTCATCGCAGATTTCGTTTGGGAAGTTCTCTTATTATTCTCTTGTCGGGCAATTTGACCAGCCGCTCCAGTTGCCAAACCTGCAGCTGTGAGGCCTCTGTCTCTAGAAAGCACTCCTAATATTGTCATCACCCCACCTGCAGCTCGAGTTACATCTGCCCCTGCTTCCCTCTTTCTCAGTTTTTCTAACTGATACGAATAAGCCTTTGGATCGCCTGTAAATTCAACTTTCAAATGAGGGTATCTATTATCAGCTTTTCGGAAAATCTTATCAAAAGCGTCAAAATGATCTGTACGAATTAGAGATAGCTCCGTATAACGAACCAATTGACCATTATCTAATTTAATCCCTTTTCCATTAGATGTACTTCCCCTATAAACAATGTCCTCAGAACCTCCATTGCGATATGTTATCTCTATTGTCTGAGAAACAACACTTTGAATACAAATCAACACAACCAAAACAAAACTAACAACAGTTTTCTTCATGCTAAATATTTTAATTGCGAATATAATGATAACAAGTGATTTTAAAAATGGAGTGAACCACTTATCTTTGACAAAAATTATTACTGATGACCAAAAAAGTACGTGTGCGATTTGCTCCCAGTCCAACAGGACCTCTTCATATTGGAGGAGTGAGAACAGCTTTATTCAATTATTTGTTTGCTAAAAAAAACAATGGAACTTTTATTCTGAGAATTGAAGATACTGATCAAAACAGATATGTGGCTAATGCAGAACAATACATTATAGATTCCTTGAATTGGAGCAATATCCCTTTTGATGAAGGCCCAGGAAAAGAAGGTGACTTCGGACCGTATCGACAGTCTGAAAGAAAGAACCTTTATAAACAATATGCCGACCAACTTATCACATCAGGAAATGCCTATTATGCTTTTGATACAACTGAAGCGTTAGATTTTCACAGAAACGACCATCAGAAAAAAGGGAAAACTTTTATTTATAACTGGCATAACCGTGAAAAATTAAATAATTCTCTGACGCTTTCAAGTGAGCAGGTTGCGGAAAAAATTAAAAACGGTGAAAAATATGTCATTCGTTTTAAATCTCCAGTTGATGAAATTCTTGAACTCAATGATATGATCAGAGGAGAGATAAAGATCGATACCAATGTGCTCGACGATAAGATCCTTTTCAAATCAGATGGTATGCCTACTTATCATTTGGCAAATATCGTGGATGATCATTTGATGGAAATCAGTCATGTGATTAGAGGAGAAGAGTGGTTACCTTCTCTGGCTCTTCATGTTCTATTGTATAGAGCTTTTGATTGGGAAGCTCCTGAATTCGCACATTTACCTTTGATTCTTAAACCTACGGGAAAGGGTAAATTAAGTAAAAGAGACGGTGATAAACTTGGATTTCCTGTATTTCCTTTGGAGTACACCAATGAAGAAAACGGAGAAGTTTCCAAGGGATACAGGGAAGGTGGATATTTTTCTGAAGCCTTTATCAATATGCTGGCCTTTTTGGGCTGGAACCCTGGTACAGAACAAGAGTTATTCAATTTAAACGAGTTAGTGGAGGCTTTTGATATTGCAAAAGTGGGTAAATCTGGGGCTAAATTTGATGCAGAAAAAACCAATTGGTTTCAACATCAATACATGATAAGAACGGGCGATAAGGAAATTACAAAACTGTTTATACCCGTTTTGGAAGAGCACTTAGGAAATAGTTTTGACAAAGACCTTGACGCTGACTATATCACAAAGGTTGTTGGATTGATCAAAGAAAGAGCCACTTTTGTCTCAGATCTTTGGGATCTCGGTAGCTTCTTTTTTATGGCACCCGAAGCGTATGATGAAAAAGCGGTTAAAAAGAATTGGAAGGATGAAACCGGAGCGTTAATGACCGAACTAAGTCATGTTATTGAAAATGTATCAGATTTTACTTCCGAAAATATTGAAAAAATCATAAAAGAATGGATCACTTCTAAGGAAATTGGATTCGGAAAAGTAATGCAACCCTTAAGACTTAGCCTTGTTGGAGCTTTAAAAGGACCTCATTTGTCTGATATTGCATTTTTAATAGGAAGAGGTGAAACTATCGAAAGAATGCGTTCAGCGGTAGAAAAACTAGGTTAATCCTTAAATATCAACCCTAACATTATAGTTTTTTAAAGTTTCTTTATAATTATCAGGGATAAAATTGTGTTTGCTGAACTCTGTATTTCTGTTGTTTCTATTGTTTCTATGTTCAATAGATCTAAGAAATCTCCTAAGATCTTCAGCATTAGAAAGAATCAGGCCAGGAACTTTTACGCTTTTTCCTTTTTCATCTTTAGCAACCATTGAGAAGTAGGAAGAATTACAATGCTTTTCTTCCCCAGTCATAATGTTCTGTGAAATTACCCTTATACCTACAACCATGGAAGAATTACCAACATAGTTAACCTTGGCTTTTAAGGTAACCAGCTCCCCAACTTCAATTGGATTTAAAAAGTCTACACGATTCACCGAAGCTGTAACACAGTAATTACTGCTAAATTTTGTTGCTGCCGTAAAAGCTGTCTTATCCATCAGTGACAAGATAAATCCACCATGTATTTTTCCACTGAAATTAGAATGCGAAGGCAACATAAGTTCGGTAAGAACAATTTCAGATTCACTTGTTGTTTTGAAAATTTGTTTATTCATTCAATCATTCTTTGTTATTTGTAAGAACTTCAACTTCCTTGACATAATACTTGGTATCTCCCATCCAGAAAAAAGTGCCAAACCTTTCAATATAAGTGAGTTTCACTCTTTTTCCCTGAAATTCCTTTAATTTTTCTAAAACCTCTTTATCGCTTTTTTGAACGGAAAAATTAAATTGTTGTTCCTCCGAAACCCCTTGACTTAAGCGCCCTTCCCAGGTTTTGAAAACCAAACCTCTTTTTGATATTTTTATAAGTTCCCCTGCCCTGTATCCTTCGCTAAAAGTCACAAAATATATAAAGACAATATAAACTGTAAATACAATTAAAATAGAAATTCCGGTATAGATAAGAAATCGTTTCATAACTGATTTTAAGATTCTATTATCAAAAGTAGTAAATTAATTTTCTACACAACGCCTGGCTCTCAAATGAAATAATTATTCGTAACTTTCATCTTCATAAATTTAAAGTATTTCACTATGATTACAGCAATTCCAATTATTCTATTTATACTACTCATTATCTTTCTGGGACTATTCATGGTAAAGCAGCAAACTGCCTATATCATTGAAAGGTTTGGTAAATATCACAGCATCAGATCTGCAGGACTACAGTTTAAAATACCATTTATTGACAGAATATCAGCCAGGTTAAGTTTAAGAATACAACAACTTGACGTAGTTGTTGAAACCAAAACAAAAGATGATGTTTTTGTTCACCTTAAAATATCCGTTCAATATCAAATTTTAAGCGATAAGGTATACGATGCTTTTTACAGGTTACAAAATCCCCATGAGCAATTAACCGCCTATATATTTGACCTCGTAAGAGCTGAAATACCCAAAATGATTCTCGATGATGTATTTGAAAAAAAAGACGACATCGCTTTTGCCGTAAAAAGGGATTTAAAAGAAGCGATGCTAAATTATGGGTATGATATCGTAAAAACTTTGGTTACCGATATTGATCCGGATGGTTCTGTTAAAGAAGCTATGAACCGTATCAATGCAGCAGAAAGAGAAAAAGTAGCAGCCCAGCATGAAGGTGATGCCCAACGTATTTTAATCGTTGAACGTGCGAAAGCAGAAGCGGAAAGCAAGCGATTACAAGGAAAAGGTATTGCTGACCAGCGAAGGGAAATCGCCAAAGGTCTTGAAGAAAGTGTGGATACCCTGAACAAGGCGGGTATCAATCCACAGGAAGCCTCAGCTCTTATCGTAATTACGCAACATTATGATACCTTACAATCAATCGGAGCTGACAGCAGTTCTAACTTGATATTACTACCTAATAATCCAACTGCTGCAAGCAGTATGCTTAATGATATGACAGCTTCTCTTCTTGCCGCGAATAAAATTAATGAAATGCATACCAAAAAGAAATAAGTGCTAACTTTTTCTGATTTTAAACATAAAAAAACCTCTAATTAGAAAATTAGAGGTTTTAATTTATATATGTTAAACAGGGATTATTTTTTCTCTTTTCCCTTTTCAGCTTTTTCTTCTTCTTCTTCTTCGTTGGTTGCGTTTTTAAATTCCTTAATTCCCGTTCCTAGTCCCTTCATCAATTCAGGTAATTTTTTACCTCCAAAAAGTAATAAAATGGCTAAACCGATAATAATCCATTGCCAAGGACCAACAAAACCAAAAAAAATCGTTTGTAAAATCATTATTTTATCATTTAGTTCACAAAGTTAATAATTAAAATTTTAATTACTAACTATTGACGCACATATCCACCCAGAGATTCACTTTTCTTTAGCTCTTCAGGTTCTCCTATTATACTAATTATACCTCCTGTACTGGCCTTGGCATCAACTAATTTTGATGCTTTAACATCAGCTATACCTCCTGTATATGACGATACATTTGTGTATTCTGTTTCCAGCCGTTCTCCCTTGTAAATGCCTCCTGTATTAGACTTAACATCTTGATTCTTTGAACTACCTTTTAAAGTTACTTGTCCTCCTGTAACCACCGTAACATTTAGTTGATCCGTATCTATTTCGAGTTTTATGCGACCCGCTTCCTGTGATTTAGTAGTTAATTTTTCCTGTTTAATAATTTCATCTGAAAATATATGTGATCCCTCATTCGCATCAATCACATCAATATCATCATTATAATAAAGATACACCATAACATCATCAGCCGAAAAAGTGTGACTTATACTCATTGAAATCTTTAACGTTCCTTTATTATTTTTAACTGTCACCTCAGATGAGCGGTTACCATCTATAATAAGTTTTGCAGCATCTGCCTTAATCAATTCAACTTGCAAACCTCTGTAGGTTTTCAAGGTGTGAAAATCACCAAGATTCATCGTGATTTCTTCCTGTGCCATACATAACGTGCTCACAAACATGAGAGCTAAAACTAATCTTTTCATCTACCTAATTTTTATGTTTTTTCGAATTTATAAATATATTTAAGATCTATTAATCTATGCAATAGATCAAATATTAGACCCTTTAAAATATTAAATGTTACAGTTTTTAGTCTTCAACCAAATTAAAATCAAGATGCTTTCTTTCAAGATCTGTATTCTTCACCGTTACAGTAACCTGATCACCTAACTGGTACATTCGTTTATCAGCTTGCCCAATAAGTGCATATTGTTTTTCATCAAAAATAAAATAATCGCTTGCGATGTCTTTAATCCTAACCATCCCTTCGCATTTATTCTCAATGATTTCTATATAAATACCCCATTCTGTTACTCCTGAAATAACTCCTTCAAATTCTTTATCACCATGATCCTGCATGTATTTAATCTGCATGTATTTGATCGAATCCCTTTCAGCCTTACTTGCCATATACTCTCTCTCTGACGAATGCTTGCATTTCTCTTCATATTTTTCGGCCTTTACAGATTGACCTCCATCCAAATAATGCTGTAACAATCGATGGGCCATCACATCAGGGTATCTTCTTATAGGTGAAGTGAAATGACTATAATAATCAAAAGCCAAGCCATAATGACCAATATTTTCCGTGGTGTAAATAGCCTTGCTCATCGATCTGATCGTAAGTGTTTCGATCATGTTCGATTCAGCCTTACCATGAACATCAGAAAGTAATTTATTAAGTGATTCAGAAGTGCTTTCCTTTGTATTGGTATCAATCTTGTATCCAAATTTTGTTATAATACCTTGAAGAAGTGCCAGTTTATCAATATTAGGTTCGTCATGAACTCTATATACATAGGTTTTCTTCTTTTTACCAATAAATTCAGCCACTTTTTTATTGGCCAGTAACATAAATTCCTCAATTAATTTATTAGCATCCTTAGATTCCTTGACATATACTCCTATTGGATTGGCATGTTCATCTAGATTGAACTTAACTTCTGTTTTATCGAACGATATTGCGCCCTGTGACATCCTTCGTTTCCGTAATTTTTTAGCAAGAAGGTCTAAGGTTAAAATAGCTTCTTGTAAGGGTTTATCTACTCCATCCACTTTTCCTTCTATGATCTCCTGGGCATCTTCATAAGCGAATCTTTTATCAGAATAAATAACCGTTCTCCCAAACCATTGGTTTACTAAATGTCCTTTTTCATCCATTTCAAAAATAACCGAAAAAGTAAGTTTTTCCTCATTCGGTCTTAAGGAACAAACATTATTTGACAGTATCTCAGGCAACATAGGCACCACCCTATCCACTAAATAAACAGAAGTAGCTCTCAGATAAGCTTCTTCTTCCAGCGCGGTATCCTCCTTCACATAGTGAGAGACATCTGCAATATGAATTCCTATTTCATAATTCCCGTTTTTTAGAACTTTAAATGATAGGGCATCATCAAAATCCTTGGCATCCTTGGGGTCAATCGTAAAAGTAAGATCCTTTCGCATATCCCTTCTTTTACTGATCTCATCATCAGTTATTTCAATCGGTAATTCTGAAGCATAGGCCTCCACATGCTCAGGGAAGGAATAAGGTAATCCGTATTCTAAAAGAATCGAATGTATTTCAGTATCATGGTCTCCGGGTTTACCTAACACCCTGGTAATTTTTCCAAAAGGATTCTTTGAATTTGCAGGCCAGTCAGTAATTTCAGCTAAAACCTTATCACCATCTTTAGCGTCAGCCAGTTCGTTTTGTGATACAAAAATATCAGCATACATTTTATGGTCGTCAGGTACAACAAAACCAAAATTTTTGTTTTTTTGTAAGACACCAACAAATTCTTTTTTTGCTCTTTCAAGTATCTCAACAATATCACCTTCCTGCTTCTTATTCTTTTTCCTCTTATAAACATAAACCTTTACCAGGTCATTGTTTAACGCGTGATTTAGGTTTCTCGATGGAATATATATATCATGTTCCAAATCTTCACAAACCACATAAGCATTTCCTCTTGAAGTCACTTCAACTATTCCTTCGTAATAATGACTTTGAGGAACCATAACGAATTTACCTCTTTCTATCTCTTCAATTCGGTTCTGTGCTTTTAAATCATGTAATTGCTGAATAATCTGATTTCTACTATCAGCATCCTGCATATTTAGTTTTGCAGCAATTTGCTTATAATTAAATAATTTGCTTGAATCCTGATTAAAAACCTGAAGTATATCCCTATCTAAATTACTGGTTTTCTTTCCTTTACTTTTAAAATTTCTGTTATTTCTCTTTGACATTAAATCTTTATTTCTAAGGTCCAAAAGTACATATTATAATCAGATAATGAATTCATAATCTGTTAATAAAAAACAAATTGTAATTTGCAGGTATGGATAGCTATTCATTTAAGTCAGCTTGGTATATTATCTGTAATCCTAGTTCTGGAGGAGGAATTGGAAACAATAAAATAAAAGAAATACTTTCCATATTTGATCGCTTTGATATTTTATATAAAATTAGCACAACTCAATTCGCACATCACGAAGAAGCTTTAATTCAAAAAGCTATTAAACTAGGCTATCTTAACTTTATATGTATTGGAGGAGACGGTACCATTCATCATATGATCAATGGTATCATGAAACAAAAATACATAAAGTCTAATCAAGTTAAGTTGGCTGTTATTCCAATGGGAACGGGTAATGACTGGGTAAAAAATTACAACATTCCTAAAGCTCCTGAAAAAGCGATCAGACTTCTATTAAACCATAAAATAGTCTATCAGGATATCGGTAAAATAATCTTTACAAAAACAAAAAATGAGGTGTATTTTAATAATGCAGCCGGCATTGGTTTCGATGCTTTTGTGGTGAAAAATATATCAACCTATAAAAAATGGGGTTCTCTAGCTTATATTATTGCCGCTTTAGTAAGTTTTAATACATATTCTATAAGTAAAATCAAATACGTTGTTGATGATGATAAAAGAGAATCTCAAATATTTCTTTTTGCCCTAGGAATTTGTAAGTATTCTGGAGCCGGAATGCAACTCACCAATTATAAGAATCATAAGAATGGATATTTTGATCTTACGTTGATAAAATCAATACGTTTATTCAACATAATCACTCAAATTTTAAAACTATATAATGGAAAAATAGCTACAGTTAAAGAGGCACAATGTTCTCTTATTAAAGAATTTAAGATCTATGAAAATAACTTTAGCTATATACAGGCCGATGGAGAACTGGTTGGTAGTGGAACTGCCGAATTCAATCTTATACCCAATGCTATTCAATTCATTGTTTCATAAATTTTAACATTTCTGTAACATTTCCTTTAAGTATTCGTCTATAGGCTATATGAAACCTATTATTAAAATAATCATTCTTTGTATTCTTATTTTTGCATTAAGTATTTATGCCGCTAAGAAAAGTATTGATTATACTTTTAAAAAGGTTGAGTCTTCACAAAATAATCAAACCACTGCACTTGATTTTAAATTAGCTTCGGAACAGATCTAGACACCTTCTTATATTTTTTTTAAATTTATTTTTATCAACACTATATTATTATTTAATGATTTTATTTAAAAATTTAAAAAAGTAATGATGATTATAATAGTGTGTTAATAGGTACAATAAAAAAACTTAGTTTTATTATGATATATGAGTTTTAAAAAACTATAAACATATTATAAAATACTAAAGGCTTAAGAATCAATTTTTTTTAACAGTTATTGACAATTATATTAATACCTATTAACCGTATTTTGATGATAAATAAAAAGTAAAAAGTGCTAATAATACTATTAAAAACTGTTTATAAAACAAGTTGAAATACTTATAAATAAATTTGTTTACTCTTTATTTTTTGATCAATGATGATTTATAATTTAGTAGCAAAATATAGTTATAAGAATTATACTAAAACTAATGAACAATTTACTCTTTTTTTAAGCTGTTAAAAATCAACTTAATGTGAGTTTTGTTTAACAATGGATTAATTTTATGTTTATTACTTTAATAAACGTAATTTTGTTTAAAATTTTCAGGATGAATATAGCAATAGGTAACGATCACGCTGGAACCACTTATAAATTTGAAATAGTAGAGTATTTAAAAAAGCGTGGTATTGAAGTAATAAATTTCGGAACAAATAAGGAGGAAAGTATGGATTATCCTGATGCTATTCATCCGGTGGCTGATGCTGTAGAATCTGGTAAAGCTGATCTTGGAATTATAATTTGTGGCAGTGGTAATGGTGCTGCTATGACTGCTAATCATCATAAAAATATTCGAGCTGCCCTCTGTTGGAATAATGAACTGGTTGCCTTAGCAAGACAACATAACGATGCTAATATTTTAAGTATTCCCGCTCGATTTGTATCGCAGGAAGACAGTATTCAATTTGTTAAAACCTTTATAAGTACTGATTTTGAAGGAGGAAGACACCAAAAAAGAATTGATAAAATTCCTACAGAGAACTGTTAAGTAATTATGGGTCATACACATCAACATGGCAAATTATCTGGAAATAGATTATTATTTTCAATAGTACTTAATATTATTATTACTGCTTCTCAGATTATTGGTGGAATCATTTCGGGAAGTTTAGCCTTGATTTCAGATGCTGTACATAATTTATCTGACGTTATCTCATTGATTATTAGTTACAGTGCGAATTTATTGAGTAATAGAAGAAAACAGACCTTACATCAAACTTTTGGTTTTAAAAGAGCAGAGATCATTGCTGCTTTTATCAACTCATCGACCTTAATCATCATAGCTGTATTCCTGGCAATAGAAGCATTTAAAAGATTTAGAAATCCAATTGAAATTGGTACTGATTTAGTGATTTGGCTTGCTTTTATTGCTATTCTGGCAAATGGCTTAAGTGTATTATTACTTAAAAAAGACGCGAATCATAATTTAAATATGCGATCTGCCTATTTACACTTAACAACCGATATGCTGACTTCAATAGCTGTAATGATTGGAGGTATTCTTATGAAATACTATCAGATCTATTGGTTGGATGCGGTACTTACTATTATCATATCGGTATATCTTTTATATATGAGTTGGAGTATTTTTATTGATTCGTTAAAAATATTAATGCTTTTTGCTCCAAAGCATCTTAAGATCGAAGCGATTCAAAAAGAGATTTTGAAAGTGCATGAAATAGAAAACATTCACCATGTGCATATTTGGCAATTAAACGACCACGATATTCATTTTGAGGCTCATATAGAGTTTAGAAAGGATATAAAACTATCAGAATTTGATAAGATTTGTGCTATGGTTGAAACTATACTTTTTAAGAAATTTCATATCAATCACTCGAATCTCCAACCTGAATTTGACCGGGATGATCACAAGGATTTTATTATTCAGGATTAAATTATTTTTACATGAAATGGACCTTAAAAAAATTTAAAGACCTGTCTGTTCAGGAGTTTCACGACATTATACAATTACGTCTCACTATTTTTGTTGTTGAACAGGATTGCCCTTACCTGGATTTGGATGGAAAGGATGAAATTGCGTGTCATTTTTTTGGAAGCACAGATCAGGGCCAAATAGTCGCTTATACCAGACTCTTTGGACCAGCTGAGTATTACAAGGAGGCAGCAATTGGAAGGGTTGTGGTCCATAAGGATTTTAGAAAGGACCGAATTGGTTTTGAGCTTATGTCAAGATCCATACAGCAAATAGAATTACTTTATGGAACAAAATTAATTAAAATAGGTGCTCAGAAGTATTTACAAAAATTTTATAAATCTTTAGGGTTTATACCCACGGGCCATAATTATATGGAAGATGGAATTCCACATATGTATATGGTAAAGGGCT
>CAZQRD010000008.1:0-59403 GCA_964595535.1 uncultured Flavobacteriaceae bacterium
ATTATTGTCTGACCATTCTTTTAGTAAACGACCAGAACTAATTGCCGTTTGATCAATGCTTGTAGAAATAATAGTTTCGAATCTTATTTTTTCAAATTTAACATCTTCCAGTGCGATATGCGCATCTGAATTATCTTCTTCTAAACGTTCAGGTAAATTTCTTTTTTGACGTTCAATTCTGCTTGTAATTTCTATTCCTGTAGTATAACCTAAAATAGGCTCAAAATTCCCTAAACGATTAATATAAGTACCATTGTTTACAATTGAATTGTCTCCCTCATAGCCTTTTAACTCTTTCTTTACTTCATATGTATATCTTACAGAATCGTTAGGTTGTAAAGGTTTATCATACTTGAATAAATACGTTCCATAAAAAGTATCATGGGCAACTAAACGTGCATTTTCTATAGTGATATTCTCTAACTTAGTTCTCTCTGTGATAAACAGTTCTGATAAGGGTTGTTCGCTTTTATTTTTCAACATATTATCAGCCATAATAGTATACATTCTCTCTTTTGGATAGATAGCAACTTCTGTTTTTTTTGAAGTATAATATGGCCTTTCCTGGCTTTCATATTTCTTAAATTTTCGTTCATAGTTTTCACTAAAATCTAATTGATCATTCATCGTTTTATAGTCTGAAACAATATTTAGATTGTAAAACACCAAACTACCAGAACCTATAAATACTAAAACTAAAAGTGATATAGTTAATTTTTGAATCTTTGTCCAACTAAAGATGAGCTGTTTTAGTTTCACAGAATAGTTTGCAACGATACCTCTATTCCAAATTTTAAATGATAATACAGTTAATATCAAACCAAAAGCAAACCAATACATTGCTAGATGATCAAATAGATTTGAAGCACCATTAAATCCATCCATATTATTGTATCCAAGTCTTGGCATAAACCCAAGGCTTGTTAATGGGTGTTCAAATCCAAGCATATTCGCTTTTAAGCTCAAAATAACTATCAAACCGAAAATTCCCATGCCCATATATTTGTTTTTCACCAAACTGTTTACAAATAAGGCAATCATAGAATACACAACTAACTGTAATCCGTAATGATAAAATAAAGAAGCATACAGACTAAATTCGAAATTTGTATAATTTAAACTTACCTGAAATAGCATACACATTAAGATTCCAGAAGTAATTAAAATGATTGGCAATAAGAGTAAAGCAAAAAACTTGGACAAAAAGAATACACTGTTTTTAGTTGGTGTAGCATCCACAATTAAATTAAAATTTAAACTACGTTCTTTCCAAACAATTTCTGCACTATAAAAAGTGATTAATATCAAACTAAAAATAGATAAAGGGTCTACTATTAAATCTATCAATTGATTTGTAAAAGGATACACACTTACCCCATATTGTCCTCCACTTACAACAGTTGAGTATAATTCTGAAAATACAATAAACAGCCACATGATAAGAACTGCAATAAAGGGTAAACTCTTAAAAACACTTTTCAGTTCTAATTTTAGAAGAGAAAAGAATGCTAATTGTTGGGCTTTAAAATTATGCAAGGCTTTAATTGGTTGGTAGGCCAATACTTGAATCTTCTCTTTTTTTATTTTTGGTGCTTTCTTAACTTTTTTACCTAATTTTCTAAATGAAAATATTTTATAAGTAAGCAATAATAGTGCTATAGAAATTAACATCCATAGTATTCTGTTCCACATAAACAAGCCTGTGAATGAAAGCAATTCTGTATTCTTTTGAAATGGCGTCCAATATTGTGTCTGCTCAAAAAATGGAGCAATACCAAATGGATCCGCTAATGCTGCTATAGCCATACTTTCGGGTGAAGCAGGAACCGCTTGTGCCATTAAAGGCGAGTTTAAAAAGATGGAGCTTACAAAGTAAAGCATGTAAATAAAGACCGCACTTACATAGGTGGACGTATTGTTTTTTGTTAGTACAGCAACAGCAGAAATTAATGTGGAACAAATAAAAATATTGGGAATAACAATATAAAGCCAAGGCTGTAAATAGGTAAACAGGTTAAAATGCCCAATACGCTCCGGATCTAAATCAGAAAATGTAACACCAAGTGCATAACCAATAATATATGGTGTAAATGCCAATACGCTAAAAATAAATACACCAAGAAATCGATTCCAAAAAAATTGACTTTTTTTAATTGAAGTGCTATAGATCAGGGGCTCCATATTGTGTTGTTTGTCTCTAAGCATGCCACTTATGGCAAAAAACATAGTAATAAAAACACTTCCTAATGTAAATATGCTTGTGTAAAAATAGACTTGATAATTGGAATTAAAATTAACACCTGCAGGCGCAAAGCCTTGTCTTCCGATAAAAACACCTAAACTGAGAAACAATAAGGCGAATAGGGGAAAAGCACGTTGTTTTAATTGATAAAAAACTTCAAAACGAAATAATTGATTAAACATGATTTAAGCTTTTTTTGGATTGGTTATAAAACAATGTTGCAAAGTAAAAATCCTCTAAATTGGGTGTAATTTGTTCGAACCCTGCTTCGGGCCTTGCGTTGGAAATCACTCTTACCTGTGTTTTTCCCGAAACGAGTTGGGTAGAAATAACATCAAAGGCTTTCTTATAAATTTCAATGTCTTTTTTAGGAATAATTTTAGTCCAAATCTTTCCTTCGATGCTCGCAACTAATTCTGTTGGATTTCCTTCAGAAATAATTTCACCGTTAGAAAGTATTGCCATTTGTGGACATAAATTACGAACGTCTTCAACAATATGCGTTGATAAAATTACAATGACGTTTTCTCCAATTTCGCTCAGTAAATTCAGGAAACGGTTGCTTTCTTCAGGGTCCAAGCCCGCTGTTGGCTCATCGACAATAATCAATTGAGGATTTGCCAATAAGGCCTGTGCTATGCCAAAACGTTGGCGCATACCTCCCGAAAATGTATAGACCGATTTCTTTCTGTGTTGGTACAAATTTACTTGTTGTAGTAAAGCTGTAACCTGAGTTTTACGATCTGCGGCATTCACAATGCCTTTTAAAACTGCGATGTGATTCAATAGTTTTTCTGCAGAAATCTTCGGGTAAACACCAAACTCTTGTGGTAAATAACCCAAATTTTCCCTTACATATTGAGGTTGGGAAATAATATCAACATCGTTAAAAGTGATGCTTCCTTCACTCGGTTCTTGCAAGGAAGCAATGGTTCTCATTAATGAAGATTTTCCAGCTCCATTAGCGCCTAATAAACCAAACATACCGTTTGTTATTTCTAAATTGATTCCGTCTAATGCTTTGACTCCATTGGGATAGGTCTTGCTCAGGTTATTAATATGAATTGTATTCATGGTTTTTTGTTTTTTGATTAATAGTAGTGTGCTAATGGCAAGACGTACTTATCGAAACCGTCTTTGACTGTGCCATTTGTAACTGTTTGTTTTGCTTAATCTACTTGTGATTTGATGGTGGTTTAAAGTTCTCATGATTTTTGGTTTTATTATTAATATTCGACAAACTTAACATGAAGGTAAAAGGCTCACTAATAAAGATGACACATGAGTATTTTTTGCAGCCATACACTTTTAGAATTGAGTTGAATAGGGTTCATCATTGATTTAATTGTGTTTGTGTCAAATATCATAGTGTCTGTCAATTTTTTTGTCAAGACAAGCTAACATGACTACTTTTGAACCATGGTTAATTTTTTAAAAAAATATAAAGCTTTCGGAATAGGATTGGTAATTGTCATTGCTATGTTCTTATTATTAGAATATATAGGGTTCATCATAATTCCTGAAGACGTACCCATTGAAATTGCTTTTGTCATCACTTTTTGGTGGTTGCTTATTTCAATACCCATACATAATCTGGGCTACTTAAAAAAGAATAAGAAAACTGTTTTTAAAGTAGTGGCTTTAGTTTTTCTATTTTTTACAGCATTTATTATAGACGGCTTAATGGGCGTAGCCGACAATCCAATAACATTTGCATTATTGTTGTCGTTCTGGCTTGGATTTGTTTATGTATTAGTTCCTTCTTTTGTGACTAAATATTGGAAATTGATTGCGCTATTTTATGGGCCAATTTTTTTTTATTATCTGTATATTCGATTATTTTCAGGAGATTTGGAAGCGTATCTGAAGATAAAGGAAGGCATGTCTTTTTTCTATTTTTTCATCCCAATTCCAATATTATTTGTTCTTTGGGCCTTTGAACAATGGAAATGGTTAAAGAATTTAAAGGCAGAAAAATCACAATCCGAATTAGCTTTGCTGCGTACACAAATAAATCCTCATTTTTTCTTTAATACCTTGAATAACTTATACGCCTTGACAGTTAAAAATTCTGAACAGGCACCTGAAGTTATTCTAAAACTCTCTGACATGATGCGGTATACGATTTATGAAGGAGAAAAGGAATATGTGGCAATAAAAGATGAAATCGAGTACTTAAAAAACTATATTGAACTTCATAAAATCAGGTATAAAAAAACGGTTGAATTCCAATTTGATCATGATATTGATGGCAGTCTCACAATTGCACCCTTATTGTACATTATTCTTTTGGAAAATGCTTTTAAACATGGGGTAGAAACCTTAACTGAAGATGCATATATTCATATTAATTTGTCAAGTGATGATGATTTTATATCTTTTATCATCGAAAATAATTTTGATCCAAAAGAAATAGGCGCAGCACCTGGAATAGGGCTCACAAATCTAAAACGAAGGTTGTCATTGATTTATCCTAAAAAGCATGAATTAATTCTCGATCGACAAGAAAACACCTATAAGGCAACTTTAAAAATAGCAAGGAATGTTTAAATATATAATTATTGATGACGAACCGCTGGCTCATGAAATAATTGAAGAGTTTTGCAGCATGCTTCCTCATTTACAATTAGAAAAAAATTGCTATAATGCCATTGAAGCAATGCAGTTTTTAAATGAAAACGCTGTAGATTTTATGTTCTTAGACATAAACATGCCAAAATTAAGAGGCCTGGATTTTTTAAAAACCCTTTCCAGTCCTCCGAAAACAATTATTACAACGGCCTATAAGGAACATGCTTTAGAAGGTTTTGAATTAAACGTTGTTGATTATTTGTTAAAACCATTCAGTTTTGACCGCCTGTTAAAGGCAGTAAATAAGGTGATTCAGACAATTCCGAGCCAAAAGTCTAAAATTGAAGTTTCTCCTGCTTCGAGTTCAAATCACAATCGATTCTTTTTAAAAGGAGACAAAAAATACCATCAGATCAATACAGATGATATCCTTTTTATTGAAGCCTATGGCAACTATACGAAAGTTTATTTAAAAGATGAAATGATTGTAAGTCATCAGAAAATTTCAGACTTTCAAGACTTGCTATCCGAAGATAACTTTTTACGGGTTCATAAATCTTTTGTTGTAGCCATTGATAAAATTAAACATATTGAAGGAAACCGCATTCATATTGTGACGCATAAAATTCCTATAGGACAGACCTATAAAAACAGCATTACTAAACTTTATAATTCCTAAGTACCACTCCATAAGAATTATGTTTCGCTCCTACATCATATTATAAAAGTGTTTCATTAACTTTATCTCCCAACAAAAGGAAGTCACTCACGATGATCGGGTTGACAAACCTTATGTTCAAAAGAAAACGAAATTTATAACAAGATACAATGGAAAATAATTCATCTGATAACTTTGAAATTCAAGAGTGGCGCATAAGATTACGGTTTTTGGCAGATATTATTTTTGCCACAGCCATGACCATTATGATTCTTAATATTGAAATCCCTGAATTTGGTCATATAACCGAAGCAAAAAAGCTTAGCGCTTTTTTACTAAAGCAAATAAATAGTATGTGGGTGTTTTTTATTGCTTTTGTGGTTATTGCAATTTATTGGATAAAACATTTAGAACATTTTAGTGCAATTCGTATCGTGAATCAAACTTTTATTTGGTTTCAACTTCTCTTTTTGGTCAGTATCATGCTCATTCCTTTTTGGAACACCTATATAGAACAGTTTCCTGAAAACGTTGCCATTAGAGTATTGTTAAGTGCTAATATGGTCTTGGTGGGTTGTTTTTCTTTTTTAAGTATGAACTATGCGGCTAATCCGAAGCATCGACTGTTGCATGATAGCGTATCCGATAAAACCGTAAGTGAAGCAAAGCGCCAAATACTTACAGAACCAGCCATAGCCATTTTAGCTGCAGGCCTTGCATATATTAACCCTGTTTATTGGGATGTAGCCTTTATTTTAGTGCCATTATTATTTGTCGCAAGGAAAAAACTAGTGACTATAAAATATTTTAAGTTCGTTAAAGATAAAAAATAGAAGGCTTCTTATGACATCTGAATAAGACAAAGATTAAGAGCATATGATTGAAAATTTAGACATTTTTGACTTTGAGCTTAGCAAATCGGATATACAGACTATAGCCAAGCTGGATTTGAATCGCACTCAATTTCCGGAGTGGGAGTGAAGATGAAAAAATTCTACTACCAATTTCAATAAAACAGCAGTATGAACAAAGAGGATCAATTGAAAATAGTAAAGACGAGCTGGGAATTGCACAGTCTGGTTGAAACCACTTACCTGAACAATCGGGCCAAGCGAGGCGACGAGGAATGGTTAGAAAAACAACGAATTCTTCTTGCAGATATGGCACTTCATCTGTTGCAAACCTCCATCAGTCCGGGTGAAATTGAATTGGAGAAATTACGTGACAACCTCCATTCAATTTTAACCATATCCGATCAGTTTTTACCAAAAGCCGATCTAAAAAAGGCAACTGAAAAATTGTATGTTAACACTATATAAAAGTGTAAAAACCGATATAGTGCCATTCAGTTTTTTTCAGGAAATGCAGGTAGAAACAAATTGTATTTTCGAATTAATGATATTTTAAATAAAGCATAATGACTAGAATTACAGTACTTTTTAGCTTTCTGTTATTTTTTTTTATTGGCACCGTAAACGCGCAGGAAAAACAGGATTATAAAATTTACCATCAGCAAGTCATTGAGGCCGAAAAATTAATAGCAGCTGAAAATTATGACAGTGCACTTCTGGTTTATGAACAAGTATTCGATGATTACGAATTTGTGTTTTTAAGGGAATACCAAATTGCCACACAATTGGCCTTCTATTTGAAGGATAAACAAAAGACTATCAAGTATTTAAAACAAGGAATACTTTCAGGGTGGGAAATAAAATCAATAAAGAAAAACAACTACCTGGAGCAGTTACGAGGGGATGAAGTTTGGAAATCGATTGAAAACGAATACCCTAATCTCAATAAGCAATACAAATCTAATCTCAATCAAAACGTAAGGGAACAAGTAAAAAAAATGTATTCAAAAGACCAAAAGAAAGCAATTAAGGCTTTGTTGAGATTTGGGTCAAAGGCACAGGATAATTACGCTGAGAAAAAATTTGCACCTCATAGTGAAAAACAAATGCTTGAATTAGCTGAAATTATTGAAACGTATGGATATCCAGGTGAAAAACTAATAGGTAATGACTATTGGATGTCTACTATATTGAGCCACCATAATTCAATCTCAACGGCTTATACTATGAAAGACAGACTATATACTGAGCTAAGACCAAAATTGGAAGATGCTATAAAGAAGGGTCAAATGTCTCCCTACGAATTTACCGATGTAGATGACTGGTGTCTTTCAATCAAATATGACAGAACAAAACCAACATATGGAATCCTGGATCGTCCCTTGCCTGCAAACATGGATAAGACTAATGAGTTAAGAGCAATTATTTATGCAAGACCTTATGAGCTAAGAGATGACTTAGAGGCTATTCAAGAAAAGACTGGTATGAATTTTTATTTGCGAGATAGATGGTATTAAAAATAGGATTGCACTTATAGAGTTTAAGCAGCCCAATATTGATTGGTGCCTTGTGCATATGTAAGGTGACTATGAGTTTGTCAAATAATGAGGCATTTTTTTATAAAATATTAAAAGTACCTTGACAAAATTAACAACTAAACAATAGGTTCCACTTAATTATATAAGTATTATTTTTATTTTCGAAATATCAAAAAAAACCATCATCTTTAAGATTATTTTTTACTCAATGAGAAGTTGATTTTGATACTTTGAGGCTTGACTTTTTATACGATATTCTAGAATTAAAGCATCCATAAATGGCTCAAAAAATTACTGAAGCAAAAAAGTTAACGATTCCCGAAACCTATAAGAATTGGAAAAAATGGGGCCCTTATTTGGCCGAAAGACAATGGGGAACGGTTAGGGAAGATTACAGCGAACATGGACAGGCCTGGGACTTTATAAATCATGAAAAGGCGCGAAGTAATGCGTATAGATGGGGGGAAGAGGGGATAGGAGGTTTTTGTGATTCTCGGGAAATATTGTGCCTCGCTCCTGCATTTTGGAACGGCAAAGATGCCATTTTAAAAGAACGCTTGTTTGGTCTCACCAACAATCAGGGAAATCATGGTGAAGACGTTAAAGAACTCTATTTTCACCAGGTATCTTCGCCAACTCACTCTTATTGCAGGTATCTGTACAAGTATCCACAAAGTGAGTTTCCATATGCCGAGCTGGTCAAAAAGAATAAACGCAGCCGGGATCAATCAGAATATGAGTTGCTAGACACAGATTGCTTTAAGAACAATGCTTATTTTGATTGTTATATTGAATATGCAAAAGCTGGTATTGACGATATTTTAATGAAAATTACTGTGGTAAACAGGGGGTCAAAAGCGGCAATGATACATGTACTTCCTCACCTTTGGTTCAGAAATTTTTGGAAGCACAACAAGCGATTTAAACGCCCCAAAATGAAGGCGATAAAGGATGATTGTGTGGAATCCAAAAATATTAGAAACGGAAGGTATTTTTTATATCATGAAAACGGGGAGCAGTTATTCTGTGAAAACGAGACAAATAATAAGAAAATTTATAATGTTCCAAATGTAGTCGATTACGTTAAAGACGGTATCAACGACTATGTGGTTAGTGGTAAAAAGAGTGTAAACCCTAAAAAAACCGGGTCGAAAATGGCCATTTGGCATAAGTTCAAGCTAAAAGCAGGTGAGGAAAAGAGTATAAGAGTAAGACTCAGTAAAAGGAAATTAAAAAATCCCTGGACCGATTTTGACGCTGTATTTGATCAGAGAATTATTGAATGTGAAGAATTTTATACCGAAATTATCAAGAATGATCTACCTAAAACCCAACAAGCTATAGCAAAAAGTGCATTTTCCGGTTTGTTATGGACCAAGCAATTCTATTATTACGACGTGTTCAAGTGGCTTTTTGGGGGCCCTGGTGAACAAAAACCTAATCGGTCGAGTCCGAGAAATTTTAGTTGGCAGCACCTCACGAACCGCCATGTCATATCAATGCCAGATAAATGGGAATACCCATGGTACGCAGCCTGGGATCTTGCATTTCACATGGCCTCATTCGTAGAAATAGACCCTTATTTTGCAAAAGAGCAGTTGCTCCTTGTGTTGAGAGAGAGCTATATGCATCCCAATGGGCAAATACCGGCATACGAGTGGAACTTTAGTGACGTTAATCCACCCGTCCATTCCTGGGCGGTTTGGAACGTCTTTGAAAAAGATAAACTACACAGTGGCACTGGTGATATCAATTTTTTGGAAAAAGCGTTTCAAAAACTCCTGATCAATTTTACCTGGTGGGTGAATCAAAAGGATAAAAATGGTACAGATCTCTTTGAAGGAGGGTTTTTAGGCTTAGACAATATTGGTGTATTCGATAGAAATCATATGCCCCAAGGCATCAAAAGAATGCAACAGGCCGACGCCACTAGTTGGATGGCCATGTTTACCCTAAATATGCTACGAATGTCACTGGAACTTGCGAAAACCAAAAAATTCTATGAAGAGGCAGCCGCAAAGTTCTTTAGACATTTTTTAAATATTGCCTGGGCGATGCATCATATAGGGAAAAGAGATATTTCCCTTTGGGACGATGTTGATAATTTTTACTATGATGTTGTCGAAATGTCGAATGGGGTGACCGATCGTTTAAAGGTCAGATCATTAGTAGGGATTATTCCATTATTTGCAGTTGAGATTCTTCATAAGGATCTTTTTGAAGAATTACAAGAGTTTAAAATTCGGGCAAAGGAAATCGTAAGGACCCGACCCGACCTTGCGTCTCTTATTTCCCGAATTGAAGAGGTCAATGAGGATGGGAATTATTTATTCTCGCTTATGCGCGGATTTAGATTGGAGCACTTGCTTAAACGCCTGTTGGATGAAAACGAGTTTCTATCCGATTATGGCATTCGTTCCCTTTCAAAGTATCATGAAAAGCATCCTTTTGTATTTGAACACCATGGGCATCATCAGATCCAATATGAGTCTGGGGAAAGCCGTTCCAATATGTTTGGAGGTAATTCAAACTGGCGTGGACCCATCTGGATGCCCCTGAATTATATGATCATTCAATCCTTACGTAAATACTATACTTTTTATGGAGACAAATATATGTACGAATTTCCAACAGGGTCGGGCAATAAGCTTAACTTAAAGGAAATAGCCAACGAACTGACGAAGAGATTGATAAAGCTATTTGAAGCGAATGATGAAGGTAAATTTCAGTATCACGCCGATGATGCAAATAAGCTTTTCTCAAAAGATGAGCACTTTAAGAACCAGCATTTTTTCTATGAATTTTTTGACGGTGATAATGGTAAAGGCCTTGGGGCTTCACATCAAACGGGATGGACTGCTCTAATTGCTAATTTAATTATGGAAATGGATGAGAATTGAACCTAAAAAACTAGAGAACCATGCAAATTCCTTTTTTACAAATGCAGGATGTATTGTGCAAACTGTTCATAAAGTATCAATTTGTTGATGAAAAGGCCAAATTTATGGCTAAAGTATTTTCAGAAAACACCTTAGACGGCGTAAATTCACATGGAATTAATCGCGTACCACTTTTTATTAAATACGTGGAAGATGGTATAGTGAAAGTTGATGCTGAGGCAGAAAAAATGGAAGCTTTTGGCAGCATAGAAAGATGGGATGGGCATTTCGGTCCGGGGATCATCAACGCTTCCAAATGCACAAATCGAGCAATAGAATTGGCAAAACTTCATGGGATGGGACTGGTGGCATTGCGCAATACCAATCACTGGATGAGAGGAGGTGCTTATGGATGGCAATCAGCAGACGCCGGCTGTATTTCGATACTTTTTACAAATACCCAACCAAACATGCCACCTTGGGGTGGTAAACACAGCCGAATAGGGAACAACCCTTTTATCGTATCCATACCTAGAAAGCAGGGCCATATAGTTTTGGATATGGCAATTTCTCAGTTTGCATTTGGAAAGATCAATGACTATAAACTGAGAGGTGAAAAGCTACCCTTTCATGGAGGCTGGGATGAGAATGACGAACTATCCAACGATCCTGAAAAAATTTCATTACATGAACGAGGGCTGCCCATTGGCTATTGGAAAGGCTCTGCCCTTTCAATAATTTTGGATATGCTGGCGACCTTATTATCTGCAGGAGATTCTACGTATAAAATAGGTTCGAAGAAATATGAAACAGGTATTTCACAGGTCTATCTCTGTATTTACCCTGAACTATTCAATGATACAGAGTTACAAGAAAAACTACTCAATGAAATTATTGGGTATACCCATGATGTAGAACCCATGAAACCCGGAGGTAAAACGTATTATCCGGGAGAACGTACTTTACAAACCAGAACCAGAAATTTGAAAAACGGAATTCCTGTACATGAGGGAGTTTGGCAAAAAGTGTTGGAGTTATTGGAACCAGTCTAAAGGAAGGTAAGGACCGGCTACAAATTATTTAGCTTCTTTAAGTCATGAATTTTAGAAACGCTTTATTGTCAAAATTTATGAAAGATTACTATGTGAATCCGAAGGGTTAAAAAATTGTTAGGAAGAACACTATCAGTAAAAGGAACATATAAATAAAAAAATTCTTAGGTTAAGGTTTATAATTGGTATTGACTAAGTATACTATCGAAGTTGCGACAAGTTTGAAAGTTATTTTATAAAAAGAGAAATTAGAAGTAATTTTAACAAAATATCAGCCAATTACAAAAATGTATTTTAATCCTTTGAGCAAGATAAGAAAGGTTCAAAATACGAACAATAAAAACAACGATGAGAAGATTCCAAATCAAAACTCAAAAGATAAATCTGAAATACATATTCGGCGAAATATTTTTAATTTTTGTAGGAATAAGTCTTGCCATATGGTTTAATAATTGGAACACATCAATAAAATCAAATCAAGATAAAGAAATAGTAATCAAAAGAGTAAAGGAAGAGATTGAGGCAAATTTAGAAGAGCTGCTTGAAGCTCGAAAAGCGAATCAGATTACAATAGATGGTTATTCTGAATATTCAAATTTTTACGAAGATAATTCGAATAAAGTCATAACTACTCGTAGTCAAATGAATGTTCTACAAAAGAAATACCCTTCATTTTTTAAATTGAAAGATTCGATAGAGATTGGAGAAAATAAGTTTATATATACGGGAGGAACATATATTAATGTAGAACTAGCTGAATTAACTGATATTGCATGGAAGACGGGTCAATCATTAAATATTGCCAATGAATTCAGTTATGATTGTTTATACGAATTAGAAAGTATGTATAATCTTCAAACCAAAGTCATGAATGGATTTGATAAAGTTTCAAATGCTTTAGGTGACAATGAAGATATAAAACAGATTATTAGGTTGTTGAAAATAGAAAATCAATTAGGAGTTGAATTGGAAGAGGATTACCGTAATATTTTAAAGAACATAGAAAAATGCAGCTAACAATAGCTGAATTGTATTATTGTTCTGTATGACATCCAAAATCTATTGTATACATCAGAAACCTAACTCTTAGCTGCAATTACCCGAAATAATGACGATTAGACAAGTAAAAAAACTGGACAATCTATCTTTAGCAAATATCATAAGAAAGGTATTTGTCGAATATAATGCTCCAAAAAAAGGAACAGTATACTCAGATCCAACCACCAATAAGTTGTATCAATTTTTTCAAATTAAAAAGGCAGTTTTATGGGTTGCTGAAGAAAATAAAAAAATTCTTGGTTGTTGTGGAGTATATCCCACTATCGGACTTCCTGAAGATTGTGTCGAATTGGTAAAATTCTATCTTCCGAAAGAGTCTAGAGGAAAAGGTTTTGGGAAAATTTTAATGGAAAAAAGTATTGACTCTGCCAAGGAATTTGGGTATTCAGAAATATATATTGAAAGCTTGCCTGAATTTTCTAATGCAGTAAGAATTTACAAAAAACAAGGATTTCTAAAACTAAAAAAACCTTTAGGCGAATCAGGACATACGAGTTGCAATATATGGATGCTTAAAAAGCTCAACGAAATTTAACCATCTCCGTTGTTATTAATGATTTTAATTATAAGAGAAATGATTGAAGACAAAACAAGTATTAGACCAACTATCAAAAATATTGGTACGATCGAAAATAAAAACCCGGAAGAAAAGTTTCAAAATATCAGCCTGCGACCAATTATTAAATTACAGCATGACTTATTGATTGCATTTTTTCAAAATTATCTAAAACGGAACAAGATCGATTTCTCTCAGCTAAGTACTTTGAGAAAGAAGGAACTAATATCAAAAGTTTTTAAAAATGACAGCCTGTTTAAAACTGAATTAAGAGGTTTGATTATTGGCCATTTCACGCAAGAAGAATACACAACATATCTAAATATGGCTGCAGATTCGAATAAAAGAATCATGGCCATGATCGAAGAAAGATTACAATCAGTAACTTTATAAGGAAATAAGTCATAAAAGCAAGATCAAGATGAATCATTTTAATATTTAAGGATGAAAAGTATACTAATTAACGCCGTTATTTGGGCCCTTGTAATTCTCTTAGCGTCTTATCTCTATAAGGATACGGAAAATTATAAATACCTTTTCGGTATTCTAATAGTGGCAGCCGGACTGCAAAACGCCATTTTTTATAATGCCTTAAAAAAAGATGATCGAAAGAGATAATTTCTATGTAAATAAGGAGGAGCCGAACAAGGGCTGCTTGTTGACTTTGCGTCGTATTATTCTTAATCAAGACGAGAATATTACCGAAACAAAGAAATATGGTATGCCTTGCTTTTGCTACAAAAAAAAAATGTTCTGTTATTTGTGGATTGATAAAAAAACAAATGAACCCTATATCCTTTTTGTAGAAGGAAAATACCTGGATCATCCAAAATTAGAAGTTGGTGGGCGAAGCAGAATGAAAATAGTAAGAATTGATCCGAATAAGGATTTACCGATAGACCTTATTGAATTACTGTTAAATACAGCTTTGGATTTATATAAAAATGGTACGATAACAATTAGAAAAACTTAAAAAAGTTAAATTAGAAATTAAAGATGAAACATTTATTTGACCCTGTGAAGTTTCGTTGTGGAGAGACCATGAAGAACCGCTTTATGCTTGCTCCAATGACCAATACTCAAAGCCATGAGGATGGCACTTTGTCTGATGACGAATTTCGCTGGTTAAGCATGCGTGCCGAAGGAGGTTTCGGACTTACTATGACCTGCGCCAGTCATGTTCAGGCTAATGGGAAGGGATTTTCTGGCCAACTTGGCATATACAATGATGGGCATATTGAAGGTCATAAAAGATTAGCCAGAGCCATTCGCAGCGCCGGGAGCCTTGCTGTGATTCAGCTCCATCATGCTGGGATCAGATCGCCGAGTGACTTGGTTGGCGGTGAGCCGGTAGGCCCTTCAGCTCATGAGAAATCAAATTCTCGAGCCCTAACCATTGAAGAGGTTCACAAGCTTCGGGATGATTTTATTTCGGCTGCTAAACGTGCACAGAAATGCGCTTATAACGGGGTGGAGATTCATGGAGCTCACGGCTATATACTCTGCCAATTCCTTAGTTCACAGTACAACAAACGCAAGGATGCATACGGAGGATCCTTAGAGAACCGCTCTCGCTTGCTATTTGAAATTATTAAAGGAATTCGATCGGCTTGCGGCACTTACTTTCTTATTGGTGTTCGACTGTCGCCTGAACGATTCGGGATGCGTCTTCAGGAAATCAAAACAATTTGCAAGCAGATGATTGACGAAAAGTCACTAGATTTTCTGGATATCTCCTTATGGGATTCTTTTAAAGAACCCGAAGAAGTTGAGTATCAGGGCAAGTCTCTTTTAAAACATTTTACTGAAATCGACTTCGGAAATGTCCGTTTGACCGTAGCCGGAAATATTCGATCAGCAGCCGACGTTCGTTCGATCATTGATGCCGGGGTTGATTTTGTCACGATTGGAAGGGCAGCTATTCTTCATCACGATTTCCCTCAACAGGTTCGCGATCATGCTGACTTTGAACCGGTCATGCTCCCTGTTTCCCGTGACTATTTATTGCGAGAAGGCTTGGGTATAAACTTTATTGAATACCTAAAACGATGGCCAGATTTTGTAGCATCCTAAAATCATACTAAGAGGAACGATTAAAGGAATATATTGAGTCTCTTCAAACAATATTTTTTATAGATTTGAGAAATTGACACAAGCAAGCACATGTAAGACGAAAAACTGGAACATATTTTTATGTTTCCTACTATTGGTGTTGGTTTGTTATCAAGGTTTCTCGCAGACAACCGAAATGGGTTTAGCCTCCTTTTATAGTGATAAATTTGAAGGAAGAACAACGGCCAGCGGGGAGATTTATAAGCAAGAAAAAATGACAGCGGCCCACCGTACACTTCCGTTCAATACAAGAATAAAAGTGACCAATCTTGCTAATAAAAAATCAGTAATTGTAACAGTAAATGACCGTGGTCCGTTTGTAAAGGATAGAATTGTAGACCTTTCAAAACAAGCTGCTATCAAACTTGATTTTATTGACAAAGGAGTTGCTAAAGTCAGGTTAGAAGTTTTAGTAAAAAAATAGAATTCAATTCACTTTTGAATGGGAAAGGCAAAAAAATATTTTAAAAAGGTTTCTATTTCAAAACGTAAGAGATACATAAATGAATGAAATTGATTGGATAGGTTTTATCGGAGTTTTTCAAATACTTTTAGCCTACGTTTTAAATGTAATGGAAAGAATTAGTAAGAATGATTTATCTTTTATATTATTGAATCTTATAGGAGCAGGTATGGCTTGTTATGCCTCAATACTAATGAATTATATGCCCTTTGTATTATTAGAAGGTGTTTGGGCTTTAGTATCATTAATTTCATTGATAAAATACAGAGCGATTAAGTAAAAGTTAGTGGATAGAATAGAAATTTCAACGGCAGATCACGAGTCCTTATATTTTTTTGAATTTTAGTTTATCTGCAAAAAATGCAAACGTATTCCATTAAATAAATCCTTAAGAATTATCAAAAATGCTTTTTATGAGAGTTAGACTCTATTTACTTACTTTTTTTTCAATACTATTTCTTCCATTCTGTAAAAATGAAAACAACGATCAGGCAAATATCACTGATAAGGATTTTTTTAAAGAAAATTGATCGATTTTCGAACTTTTGGAGATCCATCAATCGACCAATGAATAAAATGAATAACATTAAGTTTTGTTACAAGTTTAACATTAAATTGGACCTAATTATTGGCCTTATAAAAAACAAGTATTGTTTAGAAATCATAAAGTGGATTTTTTATAATACGCTTTTTGTAAAACAATTTATAGATATAGAAAAATGATTCATTTAATAGTAGGGAATACAGGTTCAGGAAAAACAACCTATGCCAAACAATTGAAAAATGATACTGGTGGCCTTATCTTTTCCATTGATCAGTGGAACAAGACACTTTTTCTTCCAGATAAAAAACCTACAGATGGACTGGAATGGTTTTTGGAAAGAATTGAAAGAGCTGAATCTTTAATTCAAAGTTTGATAGCTCAATTAGAAAGCGAAAAAACAGACTCTATTTTAGATTTAGGCTTGTCAAAATTTGATCACAGAGAAAAATTCAGAAAATTTGCAAAAACTCATGGATTTGATTTAAAATTACACTATTTGGATGTCGCAAAAGAAGTCCGTTTGGAGCGGGTAATAAAAAGAAACCGTGAAAAAGGCGAGACCTTTGAATTTGAAGTAACCCGCCAAAATTTTGACTTTATGGAATCCTGGTTCGAAATTCCAACCACTGATGAGCTGGAAGGAGGTATAATTGCTAAAAAATAGAGACTATAAATGAGGGTTTGTGTTGAAGATCTAACTTAAATAGTATCTTTCAAACATGATGATTTATGCAAGACTTGCATCTGTTTTAATTGGTCTTGCTTCTTGCTAACATTTCAAAACATAAGATGAAAAAAGCAACAGAAGAAAACAAGAGAAGAGACTTTCTAAAAAAATGTGGTCTGTCAACAGTTCCGTTTTTACTTCCAACAATTGGTTTAGAAGCAATGACTTTGTCGTCAGATAAAATAAAAAAACCACATAACGACGAAACAATTGTCAACTTTATTTATGACGGCCTGGTTTTATCTCCTCGACAATATATTGAAAAACTTAGCCAAATTGATCATGCAAAGAAGATTGAACCCGACTTTTATGGAAATGGTGGATCAACAAAAATGCTTGAAGAGGAATTCGCAAAACTTACGGGAAAGGAAAAGGCTATTTATTTGCCAACTGGAACAATGGCAAATCAATTGGCAATTAAGTTGTTAAATGGAAACAATACGAAAGTTATTGTTCCTGAGAACTCTCATGTATTTAGAGATGAGGCAGACGCAGCTCAAAGTGTTCATGGTAAAAGGCTTGTTCCAGTTGGTTACGACAAAGCTTATTTCCAGCTTGAAGATTTGCAAAGCACGATTGAGTATATGAATCAAAACGAGGTCTTTAAAAGTGGATTAGGTACCGTTGTTATTGAAAACCCAATACGCCGAGCGAACGGTACGGTTATGCCAATCGAGACCATTAAAGAGATATCGGCCTATTGTAAAAGCAATGGGATCAAGACCCATTTAGACGGTGCGCGTATACATTTAGCATCAGCCTATACCAAGGTGTCGCTTATGGAATATGCCTCATATTTTGACACCGTTTATATCTCCCTTTATAAATATTTAAATGCCACTGGAGGAGCAATTCTTTGTGGAGATGCAAAATTTATTGATCAACTATCGCATCAGATAAAAATTCTAGGAGGAACAGTATATCAAAGTTGGGCTAATACTGCTATGGCCCTACATTTTTTGGATGGGGTTACTTTGCGATTAAACCAAGTTGTAATCACTGCAAATAAATTAAATACAGAACTTAACAAAATTGATGGCATCAACATAAGCAGCCTAAAAAATGGAACAAATATTTATGACCTGAAACTAGCAGATCATCTCAACTCAAAAGAACTAAGCACTATTTTATATGAAGAACACAATATTTGGATAGGATCAGCCAAGAATAATGTTGTAAGATTTGCGTTAAATGAAAGTGTACTAACTAGAGATTTTCAAGAAATAGTTGATGCCTGGCGAGCCGCGGTTAAAACAATTAATAATTAACGCACACCGGTTTTGAATAACCTGCATCAAAACAGCTAATACTTTTGTCAGCAGCGATACAATAAAAAAATATGAGTGAAAATAAAGATCAAATCAACCAATTGCTTCACAAGCTGGAAGTACTTTTAAAAAGACAGGAATCTTTTTCGAAAGAGGTCGGTGAATTGAGGGAAGAGCTATTGCAGTTCAAAACAACAGAATCAATAAAGTCTGAAGAAAAACAAGAGAGCTTTCAGGAAAATATTGTTCATGAAAATACTGCCCAGGAAGAAGCCATAAAAGAGGAAGCTGTCAGGGTTCATCAAGCATATACTCAAAATACAAGGCCTAAAAAGTTATACAGAGATGTTAGCCACAGTATATTAGGAGGTGTTTGTTCGGGATTATCTGAATATCTTGGCGTGAATAGATTTTTGGTACGTCTTATCTGGTTGGCCTTATCTTTATTTTTTGGTGTTGGGTTTCTACTTTATGTAGTACTATGGATAGCCATCCCTAAAAAAAGAAAAGTAAAAACAGCGAAATCTCAGCATCAGCAGAAACCGCAGAAACAGCAGAAGCAGCCTGAAAATGAACATCCTATACGCAGTGCTCCAAGTTCTCGTCAACTTCCGAAAATTGACATCAAGCTGGAGAAATTTATAGGAGAAAATATTATTAGCAAAATTGGGATTGTAATTATCATTATTGGGGTCGCGATCGGCACAAAATATTCCATTGAACATGACTTGATAAGCCCTTTGACAAGAGTCATTTTAGGCTATTTAGTTGGATTGGGGCTTCTAGGGTTTGGTATAAAACTAAAGAAAAATTATAAAAAATTTAGTGCAGTTTTGGTCAGTGGAGCCATCGCAGTCTTATACTTTATGACCTATGCTGCCTATAGTTTTTATCAACTCTTCCCTCAAACGATGGCTTTTGTTCTAATGCTTGTATTTACTGTATTCACAGTTATTACCGCCTTGACATACAACAATCAGATCATTGCACATATTGGATTAGTTGGTGCATATGCTGTTCCGTTTTTACTAAGTGAAGGTTCAGATAATGCCGCTGTGCTTTTTAGTTATATGACGATTATTAACATAGGAATTCTTGTAATTGCCTTTAAAAAATACTGGAAAGAACTTTACTTTTCGTCTTTTGCTTTAACGTGGCTTATTTTTATCTCATGGTATGCATCAAACTTCAATTCAGAGGAGCAATTCACAATGGCACTCACATTTGCCTTCCTCTTTTTTGTAATCTTCTATGCAGCCTTTCTCGCTTTTAAATTACTTCAAAAGGAAAAGTTCGAAATCACAGATATTCTTTTATTAATTGCTAATTCCTTCGTTTTTTATGGTATTGGATACGGTATTTTAAACAGCGATGAAATTGGAGAGCAATTATTAGGTGCCTTTACTTTGGTAAATGGTATTTTACACTTTATCGTTAGCGTGATCATTTATAAACAAAAACTAGCTGATAAAAATTTGTTTTATCTTGTGTCTGGATTGGTACTGGTTTTTATTACTATAGCGATTCCTGTTCAGTTGGATGGAAACTGGGTGACACTTTTATGGGTTGGCCAGGCAGCTTTATTGTTTTGGATCGGGAGAACAAAAGCCATCCCTGTTTACGAATATATTTCATATCCCTTAATGGTTTTGGCAGTATTAAGTATGTATCAAGATTGGGCAGAAGTGTATAACTATTCTTTTTTCCAGAGCAAAACAATTACAATAAGTCCTTTGTTTAATATTCAATTTCTAAGTTCATTATTATTTATTGGGGCCTTTGGTTTTATTTATTGGCTGCATACTAATGAGAAATATAAATGTCCATTAAAACAGGAGTGGCTCAGAATAATTTCAATTTTAATTCCTGCTGTGTTGTTAACATCACTTTATGCCACATTTAGACTTGAGTTAGAAACGTATTGGTATAATTTATTCAATGATTCTCAATTGAAATTAGATGAATATGATTCTCACTATAATTATGATTTACTTAAATTCAAAACAATTTGGGTTCTTAATTATTCTTTATTATTTGTATCTGTACTATCATTTTTAAACATAAATAAATTAAAAAACAGATCTCTCGGATTGATTAATCTGCTATTAAATTTTATTGTAATAGTTGCTTTTTTAACTCAAGGATTATATGAACTCAGCGAATTACGAGAAAGTTATATACTGCAGCCCATGTCAGATTATTATGAGATTGGAGCCTTTACTATTTGGATCAGGTATATTTCATTCGCCTTTTTGGCGCTAACTCTTTTTGTCAGTGAAAAATACCTTCGTCAAGATTTTATGAAACTTGATTTTAAAACGGTTTTAGATCTGCTAGTGCATATCACTATTATATGGGTAACGAGTAGCGAACTTATTAATTTGATGGATCTTGCAGGTTCTTCGGAGTCGTACAAATTAGGATTAAGTATACTTTGGGGAGTATATTCACTCATATTAATTGCTTACGGAATCTGGAAAAATAAGAAGCATTTACGTATTGGAGCCATTGCACTGTTTTCAGTTACTTTAATCAAGCTTTTCTTTTATGATATTTCGCATCTCAATACAATTTCAAAAACCATTGTATTTCTTTCATTGGGAATATTGTTATTGATCATTTCATTCTTATACAATAAATTCAAATACAAAATTACAGATGACATTGAAAGGTAAAATTTGCGTTGTTATACTTGTGCTTTTTGCTTCCTATTCTTATGGACAAATGCAGAAATATGATTTCAAAAGAGAAATTCAGGGAATTGACAGTCTATGGCATAAAGTGATTTTACCTGAAGCCATTTTTAATAATGTCTCCCCTCGTTTATTCGATCTTAGGATCTATGGTATTACTTCAAAAAATGATACTATTGAGGCGCCTTATATACTTCAACGAATGAAAGATAGAATTAATGATAAAGAAGTGCATTTCAAAATAATAAACAGATCAAATAATGAAAATGGCTATTATTTTACTTTTGAAGTTCAGTCAAATGAAGCATTAAACAAATTGCAACTTGATTTTGACCAAAAGAATTTTGATTGGAAAATAGCACTTCAAGGAAGTCAGGACCAACAGGAATGGTTTTCTATAGTTGACGATTACCGCATTTTATCCATTGAAAACTCTGAAACCAATTATCAGTTTACACAAGTGAATTTTCCAAGTGCAAAATACACCTTCTTGAGATTAATGATAAAGAGTCAGGAAAAACCAGAATTATTGGATGCAAAAATAGCTTACCATCAAACCAATACTGGAAGTTATGACCAATTTTCTATAAATAAAATTGAAACGATTGAGAATAAGGTGCAGCAAAAAACGATACTAAAATTGGATTTGAATTCACCTGCTCCTGTAAGTTCTATAAGAATTCATACCAAAAATTTATTCGATTATTACAGACCAGTAAGCATAGTATATGTATCCGATAGTTTAAAAACAGAAAAGGGATACAAGTATGTGTATCAAACTTTAACATCTGGAACTTTAAGCTCCATGGAAGAAAACGACTTTACATTTGATAGCAGAATTCTTCAAAAAATAAAGATCATTATATACAATCATGACAATGAGCCTTTGAAAATTGATAGCATTAAGGTTAGAGGATATGTTCATCAATTAGTTGCACGATTCACAGAACCAGCGACCTATTACTTAACCTATGGAAATAAAAATGCTTCTAAACCAACGTATGATATAGAGCGATTCGTTTCCAGAATCCCTGATTCCTTGACAAATCTAATAATAGGGAACGAGGTGCAGATTGAGAAAGAAGTAGTTAGCAAGACAGAGCCCTTGTTTAAGGACAAAAATTGGTTATGGGCAGTAATGGCAATTATAATGATACTACTGGGATGGTTTTCAGTAAAAATGATAAAATCTAAATAGACATGTATCAGTAGCCGTTTATCGTATTAAATAAATTGACTTTTTAAAATAGAATCCAAAGCGTTAAAAAAACATGCGAACTACGCCAAGGCACTAAGTTATTTGATCCTTTATTGTTATGTAGTTAAGTAATCATTAAATTCGCCAAATGAAAAAACTGATCATAATAGTATTATTATCCGTCCCATTATTTGGGACTGCTCAAGATAGCGAATTGGGAAATTGGTGGATGTACTTTGGAAACATGAAGATTGATTCAAAATGGAATTGGCACAGTGAAGTACAATACAGGAACTATAATTTTATTGGCGATCTTGAGCAATTACTGTTAAGAACTGGTGTTGGCTATAATTTGTCTGAAAACAATAATAATATTTTGCTTGGATACGGATACATCCTGAGTCAGAATTACATCGATGGAACCGACGATAAATTTGACGTTCATGAACATAGAATTTACCAACAATTTATTACAAAGCAGAGGTTCAATAGAGTCTACCTGCAGCATCGATATCGGTTTGAACAACGGTTCGTTGAAGATGATTTTAAACTTCGTTTCAGGTATTTTCTTTCCTTGAATATTGCTTTGAACAATAAAGAAATGATTGATAAGACTGTATACCTTTCGCTTTATAATGAGATCTTTCTAAATACAGAGAATAATATTTTTGACCGGGACCGAATCTACGGAGGGCTCGGATATAGATTTTCAAAAGCATTGCGTGTTGAACTGGGCTATATGAATCAGTTTTTACCTGATACGAACAGAGATCAATTGAATATGATTGCGTTTATTAACTTCTAAGGCTTCATAATTATAGCACCTTTCCATTCATATATGATTTGAAGGAAGTATAAGTTCAAATCAAATTTCTATGCCCAACAGCTTTTATAAATAGTGCGTACTGAAGAGAAAATGAATTTGTTTTGCTAAATTTAACTCGCTGAAAAAGAAAGCTAAAGAGAACAAAATTATTTTAGACAATTTTTCTAAAATAAACCTTGGTCAAACTAACCTTTAATAATTAATTATAAAATAATAAAACATGAAAAAAAACATGGGAAATGCAGACAGAATTATCAGAGTAATCATTGCTGCGATTGTTGGAATACTTTACTTCTCAAATATTTTGACCGGTACTTTAGGTATTGTTCTTTTAGTTTTGGCAGGCGTATTTTTATTGACAAGTTTCGTAAGTTTTTGCCCACTTTATGCTCCATTCGGAATGAGCACTTGTGATTTAAAGGAAGAAAAATAGGAAACCGAGTATTTAATTTACCCGTATTTTTTGGCTATATGTAAACCCACAAACCATCAAAAATCAATTTGACTCAGCGGGAGTATAGTCAATTTTTATATCCCGGGAGCTTGGAAAGATTTAGCTAACAAGAACAAACTTTAACGAATGATCAGTATACAACGCTTAAATATGGACAACTCCTGGCTTGTAGATCTTGATGGAAAAAAGATTCTGATAGATCCATGGTTATTCGGTGCAGAAGTCGATTTTTTCCCCTGGTTCAACAAGCAATGGCATAGAACCAAACCCTTGGAGATGGGTGAAATTCCCGAATATGACTTTGTATTAATCACCCAAAAATATCCCGATCATTTTCACCGTGAAACACTCAAAAAACTGGAAGCTAAAAATTTGGTTGTTCCTAAATCTATTGAGAAGAAATGCAAAGCACTTTTACCTAAGGCAACCGTGAATAGTTTTAATGATGACCTTTTAAATTGTTTTGGTACAGGGATCAATATTCACTTTTTATCAACGAGTCGAAAGCTCGATCCTATTTACGATGCCTTGATTATTGAAAATGGTAAGCACGCTATATTTATGGCAACACATGGCTATACCTTGATTACAAAGCATTTGCAAACGGTTAATCAATTCAAACCCTATGATTTATTGGTAACACCTTTTAACTTATATGAATTGCCTGGTTTTCTAGGAGGAAAAGTATCTATGGGTATTGAAAATGTTCGGCATCTAAATGAAATTGTCGAACCAAAATATATGGTAGCCACTCATGATGAAGATAAATTTGCTTCCGGATTAATATCAAAACTGGCAAAAATCACCAGAGCCCCTTCTACAGAAACCCTGCAATCGACCGATTATTTTGGCGAAATATATTTACATTTGGATCATTACAAACCCGTTACCTTATGACTAAAAAACAAAATGCCCTTTTTCAGATCATCATTATATACACACTCACAGCAATAGCTGGTTATTTTAGTTGGAAATACGTTGAGAACAAGTTCAATATGGCACTTGCTTTTCTATTTGCTGATTTGGTGATGACTGTTGTGGTATTTCTGTTTAGTTTAATTAAAAAGAATAGTTCGGTTTACGACGCCTATTGGAGCGTACTGCCGTTTTACTTTGTGTTGGTCTGGATGGGCCTCTCAGAAAACGGACTAACGCTTGACCTTTTATTGATTTTTGCTGTAATAAGTTTTTGGTCATGGCGCCTAACGCTAAACTGGGCTCGCTCATGGCCCGATTTTTCACATGAAGATTGGCGATATATCGATCTTGCCAAACAAAGTGGCAAATTGTACCCTTTGGTTAATTTTTTAGGTATTCATCTATTTCCAACGGTAATGGTGTTCGCTTGTTTACTACCAGTTTTTTATGCCGTACAAAATCCGGCTGGGAGCCGCATATGGCTCTATATGGGTGTAGCCATATCTTTTATAGGAGTATTGTTTGAACTGTTTGCCGATAACCAATTGGCGAAATTTAAAAACCGTTCAAACCCCAAAAGTGAAGACATACTCGATACGGGCCTTTGGGCAAAAAGTCGAAATCCAAACTATTTAGGAGAAATTTTATTCTGGCTGGGTTTGGCTATTCTGGGAATAAGTTATCAAGCACCATGGTATGCCTATGCTGGCGTTGTAGCTTTAACCCTAATGTTTGTTTTTATTTCTATCCCAATGAAAGAAGAACGCATGTTCAAAAAAAGACCTGAGGCCTGGAAAAAATACAAGGAACATGTAGGTATGCTTTTTCCTTTTCCTTAAAGATTATAGAAAATTTACCTGCTGCGAGAAATCATAGCTTATGGTATATGATGAATAACGGGAAAAGATAATTATCTTTGATGGGCATGATGGAGAAAATGTTTTGCGCAGGTGGTATTTTGACAATGATGAATGGGAAAATAGGGTACAAGCTAAATTTATCAAAAGTGTTAAAACGGTCATTAAACCTTTCCGTGCAAAAAATAAATCGCATCTGAAAGCTTTTTAGTGCGAACTCTGTCATAGTGTGACATGCGCTATAAATTGCATTAAAAAAACATGAACTATTATTTTTACTTATTATGAATTTAAACTTAGCCGTACTAATTGACGGAGACAACATACCTTCTGCTCATGTAAAGGAGATGATGGAGGAAATAGCCAAGTATGGAAATCCAACCATCAAAAGGATCTATGGAGATTGGACAAAGCCTCATTTGTCAAAATGGAAAAATTTATTGCTGCAAAATGCCATTACACCCATTCAGCAATATGCCTATACTACGGGAAAAAATGCAACTGATTCGGCCATGATCATCGATGCGATGGATATTCTCTATTCGGAAAAAGTTAATGGGTTTTGTTTGGTTTCGAGTGACAGCGACTTTACAAGGCTGGCGACTCGTCTTAGAGAGGCTGGAATGCAAGTTATAGGAATTGGTGAAAAAAAGACACCAACGCCATTTATTGTTGCCTGTGATAAATTTATCTACATTGAAATTCTTAGAAATCAGTCAGAGAAGAAAGAAGGTGTTGATCAAAAGGATAAATCTAAAGATAGTATAGATGAAATAACCTCTAAAGTAATTAAGTTATTAGCCAGCACTATCTCTGATTCATCTGATGAAGATGGTTGGGCATTTCTTGGCGATGTAGGCAGTTTGTTGCAAAAAAAGCAACCAAATTTTGATTCGAGGAATTATGGATTTGAAAAATTGACACCCTTGATTAAATCCATTGGTCATTTCGAATTAGAGCAAAGAGAAAACCCCAAGAGCAGGCACAAGCTTATTTTTGTAAAGAATAAGGAAAGGCATAATTCAAAGCCTAGAAAATAGGAACTACTTTGTTTTATGTAAGGCCCTTTGTAAGCACAGAAAATTTGAAATAAAAACGTAATAAGATAAAGAATGAAACGATTTAGAAAATCTATTTGTGCCATCATCTTACTACTTTTTTTAATTCCTTCAAAGGGTACCAGTCAAGACAAAGAATCAAAGGAATCGTTGTACAATAACTTAACCATTGCGGCGAGAGAAATTATGTCATCAACAGGTACTTGTACACTGATCACCCTAGATCAGGAAGGTCGCCCCAGGGCGAGAGTCATGGAATCTTTTCTTCCTGAAAGTGATTTTACAGTCTGGTTTGGAACAAATCCAAAAAGCAGAAAAGTAGATCAAATCAACAATGATCCCAGAGTAACGTTGTTTTATTTGGACCAAGATGGCTCAGGATATGTTATGATCCATGGCAAAGCGCAAATTGTAAATGATCAAAAGGAAAAAGAAGAACGATGGAAAGAGCAATGGGAGGCTTTTTATCCTAACAAAGAGGAGGCTTTTGTTTTGATCAAAGTAGCTCCCGATTGGATGGAAGTTGTCAGTAATACCAGAGGTATTATTGGTGATCCGGTAACCTGGAAGCCAACAATTATATCATTTGATCAAAAAGAGTAGTGATAAAAGCCTTTTTTGTGTTGTGAAATGATGACCAGAAAAAATAACAATTGCTTGGTATTTATTAAAAGTGATGAATCGGTTAAAAGAAACCATAGAAAGAAACAGCTCAGGAAATAAAGTGTTACTGCTATTTATAGCAACAAACGTTGTTTATTTGATCATGCTGTTTATAACAATTCCAAAAGTCATGGAATTTTCAAATGGCCTTAAATTGTTGGATATGATGCCCACGGGTTATGATTCAACGTATATTAGAACTCTTTTTGACACGCTGGGAGAAGAAGGACGCCACCACTATCTTTTCTATCAAATTCCATTTGATATGATCTATCCGGGGCTTTTTGGAATAACCTACTGTTTGTTGATGGCTTATTTTCTCGATAAAATCAATAAACTCAAGGGTTTATTGTTTTATTTGTGTTTACTGCCCATAATTGCGGGATTTACAGACTATCTGGAGAATTTTGGCATTATCAATTTATTGAATAAATTTCCGAATTTGTCTGAGAATGTAATGCAAGCCACAAACATTTTTTCAATCGTTAAAAGTATAACAACATTGGTTTATTTCTTAGCATTGATTTTTATCATATTCGTGTTTGGAATTCGAAGGTTTAGGAACAATGATTCACAAAGTAAGTATGTATAAATCTGTATTTGAAATAACAAAAATGGATTGTCCCTCGGAGGAAAATTTGATCCGAATAAAACTAGAGGGAATTTCAAATCTTAAACACCTTGACTTTGACATTCCAAAACGTAAATTGACCGTTTATCACAGCGGACCTATAGGTCTAATTGAAGAGTCAATTTTTGAATTAAAATTAGGTGCCAAAAAACTATCGACAGAGCAAACCGAGCTAAGGCATTTTGATGAAACATCGAACCAAAAAAAATTACTTTGGACTGTTTTGGCCATAAACTTTAGTTTTTTTCTTATCGAAATGACTACAGGGTTGATTTCAAGGTCAATGGGTTTGGTTGCAGATAGTTTAGATATGCTGGCCGACTCCTTTGTTTATGGGATTAGCCTTTTTGCCGTTGGAGGATCTCTAATCAAGAAAAAACGCATTGCAAAAATTGCTGGTTTTTTTCAAATCGCACTTGCAATTTTGGGCTTTGCGGAGGTTTTAAGACGCTTTTTGGGTGATGAAGAACTTCCTGATTTTTCAACCATGATTATTGTTTCCATTTTGGCACTTGTTGCAAACGGAATTTGTTTGTATCTTCTTCAAATGTCTAAGAGTAAAGAAGATGCGCATATGAAAGCCAGCATGATTTTTACATCAAATGATATTATTATCAATTTGGGTGTAATAACGGCGGGCGTTTTGGTGAACTTGCTTAAGTCAAGTAGTCCCGATTTAATCATAGGAACAATTGTTTTTATTTTAGTTGTACAGGGGGCATTAAGAATACTGAAACTCGGAAAAAATTAAACATTTGGGCATATATGAAAAAACCGAAACGAATTATTTTTAGCACTTTATCCTTATTTCTGCTATTGGTTTCTTTTGAAGGCGAATAGATGATATATCTACTTAAGTAATTGTTATAAAAAAGCATAATTTAAAAATTGATGAAAAACGAAATTTTAACCTTTCTATTGCTGGCCCCATTGATCGTAATGACCCAGGAAATTCAAAAACCAATCTCTGGGAAAATTCATCATCTTGATGCGTTTCAATCAGAATGGGTTACACCAAGAAATATTGACATTTGGCTTCCAGAAAATTATGATGGAAAAAAAGAATTTGCCGTGTTGTATATGCATGATGGTCAAATGCTTTATGATTCAACTACAACCTGGAATCATCAAACCTGGGATGTTGACGATATTGTCGAAAACTTAATAAAGAAGGAAAAAGTAAAGAATTTTATCATTGTGGGGATTTCGAATGCAGGAGCAAAACGGCATCACAATTATTTCCCTCAAAAACCATTTGACAATCTATCAAATACAGAAAAAGATACCGTTTCTAATCAACTTCAAAGAGCAGGTCGTTCTGCAGGTGATTTTCAACCAAATTCAGATAATTATTTGAAGTTTATAGTCACTGAACTTAAGCCGGTGATCGATCAGAAGTATGCCGTGTATACCGACAGGGAAAACACCTTTATTGCAGGAAGCAGCATGGGTGGATTGATTTCCATCTACGCAATTTGTGAATACCCGGAAGTATTTGGAGCAGCTGCTTGCATGAGTACACATTGGCCAGGTACTTTTACAATGGATAACAACCCGGTACCCGACGCTTTCATTAGCTATCTCCAAACCAGCCTGCCCGATCCTGCCGACCACAAAATTTACTTTGATTACGGTGATCAAACGTTAGATGCATTCTATCCGCCTCTGCAAAAAAGGGTAGACGAGCTGATGATATTAAAAGGTTACAATGAAAAAAACTGGAAAACTCAATTCTTTAAAGGAAAGGATCACAGTGAAAAGTCATGGAATGAGCGATTTGAGATACCTTTAATTTTTTTGTTGGGAAGATGAATAAGTGCATAAAGAGGCTTATTTTAATAGCTTATATAATTAATACTCATTCGAAACAAACAATTACGACTTCCTTAAACTATAGAACTATGCACAACACATATTGTTTTTTACTTATCAATTAATTGCAGTACCTTTTTATTGTACTAACAAACTATTTGGAAAAAATCAGGTCTAAATTAAAAAATAAGAAATCTTGAATAAAGAATCGGATCTTATTAAAAGACTTAAAAACCCGAAGCTTGAGAATGAAGCTTTTAAGGAACTTTTTGATTTGTACCAAGAACGACTCTATTGGCATATTAGAAAAATAGTAATCACTCACGATAATGCAAATGATGTTTTACAAAACACATTCATCAGGATCTTTAAAGGCATTGATAATTTTAAAGCCAAAAGTACGCTGCATACCTGGATGTATAAAATTGCCTATAATGAATCTCTTCGTTTTTTAGAAAAAAATAAACCTACAATAGCATTCTCTTTAAGTGAGAATAACAATGATTATTTAAAAATATTGACTCAAGATGTCTATTTTAATGGTGATGAGATACAAGCAAAACTTCACAACATTATTTCTAAATTAACTGTGAAACAACAACGCGTTTTTCAGATGAAATATTTTGATGATCTCAGCTTCAGGGAAATATCAGAAATATTAAGTATTAGTGAAAATACGTTGAAGTCCTCCTATTACAGTGCTGTAAAAATTATCGAAGAAAAAATTATCACATAAAAAACAAACTAATTTAAAATTTAAAGGTCTAAATAGATACTATGGTGAACCCTAACACAAATAATAAGAACCCTAATAAGCAATCAGGAAATAAGTTTTTAAAAGATGATATCCAGAAAAATGAGCTTACTAAAGCGCATAAAGATTATTTGGGATTAGACATTCCTGATGACTATTTCTCTGTTTCAAAAGATGAAATATTAAAAGGATTAATCACAGAAAAAGAACAAAAACAAACTTTATTTGGACTTAGACCAATCGTTGCCTATTCAATTGCAGCTTCAATTTCAATTCTTGTTGCTCTTTCTATCTGGCTGCCTCACCAGGGAGAAGATAAGAACCCTAAAGTAACTGAAACCGATGTTGATGTTCGTGAAAATTCAATTTCCAACTTTGATCAAGACGGTTTTTTAGTTAATTCCTTATTTGTGGAAGATACTGAAATGGACCAGTTTCTGGATGATTTTGTGTTCAATGTAATTATAGTTGAGGCAGAGGTGTCTGAACAACAATTAGAAAATGTATTTATGAATTCTCTTTTCATAGAAGACTCATTAATAGATAATTACCTGGATTCGAGCCTAATCGAGAATGTAGTTTTATAGCATGTAACAAACTAATTTGAAATTTCGAGTTCTAAAAGGTAAAACAAATATCAATTTTTAAATTTATTAGTCATGAGAACAATAAACATAAAGACCTTAATCGCTATTTTTAGTTTTGTATTACTTTTAACATCAGGTAGTTTTCTTATTGCTCAAGAAACAGATGTTGATCCAATTATGAATCAATTGTCATTAAAGCAGCAAGAAATGTTGCAAACCCAACGCCAAATAATGTTAAAAAACCGTGAACAACTAAGGACTTCGTTAACGGCAGAACAGTTAGCTATTCTTCAGGACAAAACTCAAACAAGAGAACAAATGAGAGAAGGGTTAAGAGAAAGCTTCTCAAATGAACAAAATCAATTGGTTCAAAATCAAGAAGGACAATTGCGACAGGTAAGAGAACAATTCAGACGTTCATTAACTAAAGAACAAAGGCAAATGTTACGAGAGCGCGTACAGCAAACCAGGCAATCGAGAGATCAAGGTGAAATGGGTAATGGTAATGGTTTTGGCGGGGCTGGAGAGCGTCCTAGAGGAAACGGAGGAGGAAACGGAAATGGTAAGAAATAGAGGTATTTAAAAATGAAACCTCAACATTCCATATTCGAGAAAAGGTTACTAGTATTTTGGTTGCTGCTGATTTCAGTGGCAACCACTAATTTATTCGCTCAGGAACCAGTGAAAGGAGATGAAATTGACCTTCTTCTCGATGACCTCCTTTTTAACGAGCAACAATTTGTTGATGATATTTTAGATTCGTTCAACAGATATAATTTTATTTACACAAGCATTTCATTTCACAGCAACACCTTTTTCACCGGTCGTGATTCAGGAGTCGATCAGTTTAATATAGTTCCACAAATAGCTTATTACAGTTCATCAGGATTTAACGTAAGTATTTCTGGTGTTTATTATGAAGAATATAGTCCAAATTGGGATTTCACCAATGTTTATGTTGGCTACTATCATACTATTGGTAAAAAGAAACTTTTTAATTTCAGTGCTGGATACGGACATTTTTTTTATACTGATGGATGGGACGCATTTACCAATTCTCTCGATTTAAGTTTAGGAATACGAAATAAAAAACAAACCCTAGGAACAAAACTATATGGATCGTATTTATTTGGAACAGATCAATCTTTCCAAATGACATCACGTACTTATGCAAGCGTCACTATCTTAAGGCAAAACAATTTTGTTTTAAAATTCAGACCACAACTCAATTTAGTAATTGCACAACAAACAATTGCTTTAGAACAACTGAATTCGGAGCAAAATGCGGGAACTACTGAATATATTTATAACGACATTTTCGGTCTGTTAAATACTTATATAAACTTACCTTTTAGATTGTACACTAGATCATGGGATTTTGAACTGGGCTATAATATTAATTTTCCTCTTCCGGTTAAGACAGAACCTAATCTGGACCCAACAGGATTTTTCAGTGCATCCATTGGTTATTTAGTGGATTTCGATAAGAAAAAGTAATTCGATTTTCTGGAATAAGGCTTATCTTCATTACTTTTGTTATTAAGACATAGTTTTCTGTACAATTCACATCTAACTTCCTAGTTTTATATACCTTTCTGTAAATTCAATAATCGGTGGGGAAAATAAAATGTTTTACAGAATTTGGAATGAGCGATTTGATATACCCTTATTATTTTTATTCGGAAGATGAATATAAGATGGGTTTTAGTATTTAAAATGAGAAGATTTCAACGATTAATAAATGTATAAGAATAGCAACATTATGAAAGTTAACAAAATAGTATTGATCCTTTTGATAGGAGGCCTATCAATTGGATGCAATCAGAAAATCAAACAAAAAGAAACCAATAAATTCGCCGGGCTTTGGTCACTGTATGTGATGGAGCAACTAGATGCTGAAACAGGAGAATGGAACGAATGGAGAAATGGTATGCAAGGCTATATTCTCTATGATGATAAAAATAATATGTCGGTTCATCTTACTACAAAAGGCTATCAAAATACCGATCTGAGATTTCCGAATTTCACAGATACGATACATATTGATGCGCTTAAACATCTCACCAAGTCTTATGTGTATTTTGCAAAGTATCAGATTGATAAAGAACAGCATGTTGTTGAACATGCAAGATTCTCACATTCTAATCCCAGGGCATGGAACGAGGTGGTTAAAAGAAGATTTGTTTTTAGCGGAGATACGCTGATACTTCAACCCTTGGAGGAGGCAAATTCTGGACTAAGACTAAAATGGATAAAAGAACCTGAGGCAAAGAAATAGTAAATATTGATAAATGCTGGCTGGCAACTGAGACAATTGTTTTGTTAAAAGGGAAAATAACAATTTAAATGATGGTGCTTTTTAGCGCCATAAAGTTCATTCTTTCAACAATATTCATTTATAATAATCAGCATGAAACATGTAAAACTTGAAAATAGTTCGGATCCATTTTTCGAGCGGGCCTGGGAATTATATAAGGATTCATTCCCACTGCATATGAGAAGATCACGGGAGAAACAGCTCAAGATCATGAAGCACCCACTTTATAGTTTTGATGTTATTGTTTTGGATCAGGAATTTATTGGGTTTTTGTTTTGGTGGGATTTTGACAACTGCAGGTTTATAGAATATTTTGCGATCTCATCGAATCAAAGAAATACTGGTCTGGGTAAAAAAGTACTTGAAAATTTTATAGAAAATGAGAAGAAACCATTTATTCTGGAAGTTGAATTGCCAAATACAGAGATTGACAGTAGAAGAATAAAATTTTACCAAAGAGTTGGTTTCAAGCTGAATAAGTATCAATATATATTACCTCCTTTGAATGAAGGTGATCAAGAGATGGAATTTTTATTGATGACCTATCCCGAGATTTTTTCTACAGAAGAGGTAGAAGCATTTATTAACATATGTCATCCAATAATTCTTGGAGCGTATTGAATTAGAGCCTCTGCATCCGGAAAACTACCACTAAATTTCCTAGAGCCACTTAAAAATTTAAATTCCTACCTTTAGCTTCAACTAAACCAATCTATGCTTGTTGCTTCAGTATTTTTGTACATAGCGGTGACCCTCGCTATTGGGTTTTGGGCCTCCAGAAAAGTCAAAACCACGAATGATTTTACCCTGGCCGGAAAAAGTCTTTCCATGGCCTTAGTTGGAGTTACGATTTTTGCCACCTGGTTTGGCCCAGAATTGATCATGGGTGTTCCGGGGCGTTTTGTAGAACAAGGAATCAGGGGTGTTATTACTGATCAGTTTGGGGGCTTTCTCTGTCTTATACTTGTGGGATTCTTTTTTGCAAGACAATTGTATCGTTTGAACATAGTGACTCTAGGTGATTTTTTCAAGATGCGCTTTGGTAAATCTATAGAACTTGTAACTTCCTTAATTTATGTGTATACCTATTTCTTTTGGATTGCTGCCCAGTTTGTTGCCCTGGCCTATCTCTTCCATTCTTTAATCGGTATTTCTATACAAAACGGCATTTTCCTCGGCGCGTTTATTGTTGTTATTTACACGTATATCGGTGGTATGTGGGCCGTAACTTTTACTGATTTATTACAAAGTATTTTTATTGTGATTGGGCTGTTCCTTGTTTTATTAAATGTTTTGGATGAAACAGGAGGGATAGTACCCATCTTTAGTGACAGACCGGAGAATTTCTATCAGTTTTTTCCTGATCCTGGTTTATATAATTGGACAGATTATATTGCCATGTGGATGGCTTTTGGAATAGGGGCCATACCCGCTCAGGAGATCTATCAAAGAGTATTTTCGGCAAAATCGGAAAAAGCAGGGCAGCATGGGGTGTTCTTAAGTGCCCTGCTCATATTTGTGATTGGTGCTTTGCCTCTTGTAATTGGCCTCGGAGCAGCCAAACTTCATCCTGAGTTAATGGGAGATGATCACGGACAAAATTTAATACCTGCTATGGTAGCTCAATACACTAGCGTACCGATTCAAATGCTCTTTTTCGGAGCGCTTATCTCTGCGATACTGAGTACATCGAGTGGGGCCATGTTATCTCCGGCTACCATTATTGGAGAAAATTTATTAAAACCCTATATGCCAAATATGTCAGATAAACGCTTGCTTTTATTTACAAGGATCAGTGTGATTTTGATAGCACTTGTTTCCTGTATTTTTGCTTTGAGCGATACCAATATTCATGGTCTTGTGGTTTCTTCCGCTGTTCTTGTTATGGTCTGTTTGCTGGCGCCACTGTCTTTTGGTCTTTATTGGAGAAGGTCATCCGTTTTTGGAGCCTGGATGGCTATTGTACTAGGATTTACAGTCTGGTTTTTATCAGATATGTTTGAAACCAGGGTGCACCCAACAATCTATGGAACTTTGGCCAGTTGTACGGGAATGATTCTGGGAAGTGTATTAAGACCTGATAGTACTGATTTGAGGTGGATTCATTTGAAAAACAAGGATTTGGAACAATAGGAAGCGCAATAAGCTAAAGCGCATGAATTCAAGGGCTTTATTGTAATTAGCCTCTAATACTGAAAATATGATCAAATTAAACAGACTGCATCACCTTGCCATCATTTGCAAAGATTACGAAGTTTCAAAAGGCTTTTACACAAATGTACTGGGTTTTAAGATCGAAAAAGAAGTTTTTCGAAAAGACCGGCAATCTTTTAAACTTGACCTTAGTCTGCATGGACAGTATCTTATTGAGTTGTTTTCTTTTCCAGATCCTCCCAGTCGTCTAACACAACCCGAAGCCTTAGGGTTGCGTCACCTGGCCTTTGAAGTTGATCATTTGGAGCAACGTGTTCTTGAGCTTGAGAAAAGTGGAATCCCTGCAGAGCCCATAAGAATAGATGAATTTACCAAAAAACGATTCACGTTTATAGTTGACCCTGATAATTTACCCATAGAACTTTACGAAAGATGATCGTCATAAACAATTTTATAGCTGACTTCTCAAAACTTATTAAACAGGGCGAGAAACAACCCTGGGAGATAGTTCAAAATTTAGATCTATTGATCCAAGAGAAAATCAAAACGTTGGATAGTAATTATAGTATTGATAAGGGAATCGCCATTCATAAAACAGCTCTTATTGAAACAAACGTGAATTTAAAAGCTCCCCTTATCATTGGAGAGAATTGTTTTATAGGAGCAAATTCTTATTTGAGAAATGGCGTATTTTTAACCAATAATGTAAAAATTGGAACAGGTTGTGAAATAAAGACGTCAATCATTTTTGAGCATAGTGCCATAGCACATTTTAATTTTATCGGAGATAGCATCATTGGAGTAGCTGTTAATTTTGAAGCTGGGTCAGTAACGGCAAATCATTATAATGAAAGAAAAAATAAGAATATATTTGTTATCCATAAGGGGATCGAAATAAATACTGAAGTTCGTAAATTTGGTTCTTTGATTGGCGACCGTGCAAAAATTGGTGCAAATGCGGTGTTATCGCCAGGAACGCTTCTAGATAAAGAATCAATTGTGAAACGACTTGAACTGATTGAACAAATTAAGGAATAAAGGAGGCTGTTTATAGGTTTAACAAAGCTTAAAATTTCAACGATTAAGACAATTACTGGAAATAAAACAAAAATTAATCACACATAAAATCAGACTATGTTTATTAAAAAAACGTACACCACTTTTCAAATGGCCTGGTGGACACGCTTTGAAACACTATTATTTTTAGCCATAATTAGCAGTTGGGTAGCCATATATTATTTTTTGGATTTGACATGGTTAAAAATTCCATGGACACCTTTGGCGCTAATAGGTACAGCAGTTGCCTTTGTTATTGGATTTCAGAATAATGCCGCTTATGGCCGGATATGGGAGGCCAGAAAAATTTGGGGAGGAATTATAAACACTTCAAGGACCTTCGGGGTATTTGTTCAGGATATGGTGAACAATGACTATGCTCAAACACAGATGAAAGACTCAGCACTGGAATTAGAAATTAAAACGCTAACCTATAGGCATATTGCCTGGATGACAGCTTTGCGCTACGCAATGCGGGAACCCAGGCCCTGGGAAACAACTGTAAATCACAAGACGAACCAGGAATGGGGTATGCGTCCGCCTGAGAAAGATTCAACCATGAAGGATGAAATAAAACCACTTATTTCTGAAAGTGATTATACATATGTGATGAGTAAAAGCAATAAGCAAACGGCAATGTTATACTTGCAATCTCATCATCTAAAACAACTAAAGGAAAAAGGTCAGATTTGGGAATTTTCTTTTTTAGAATTAGAAGGAATAGTCCAGGAGCTATTTTCCTTACAGGGAAAGAGTGAAAGGATTAAGAATTTCCCTTATCCCAGACATTTTGCAACACTGAATCACTTTTTTATGTGGATTTTTGTCTTAATGCTGCCTTTAGCTCTTGTTCCGCAATTTGCCGAAATTGGAACCGGAATGCTAGAGAAAAGCCCCGTCATAGGTAAACTATTTGTTTGGTTATCAATTCCTTTTTATGTGATTGTAGCCTGGATTTTTCACACCATGGAAAGAATTGGCCGAACAGGGGAAAATCCCTTTGAAGGAACCGCCAACGACGTTCCTATTTCTACTATTGCAAGAGGAATTGAAATAGATCTGAGACAGAATTTAGGGGAGTCTAAGGATGAGATCCCGGAGCAATTTCCTATTAAAAATAACACTCAATTTTAAAGATTCTATGGGTTCATTCAAATACTATTGTTGACTAGTTGCAATCAAGGGCTATTCGTATTAAAAACAATGTTGGTAAAAAACATGATTTATTGATCAGGAAAGAGAACAAAATTTCTATAAACTTTCAGTATATTTAAACATAAATATAATATGACGAAAGAAATGAAATACCCCAGATCATTTTCGCATGTAGGAATCACAGTTCCAGACATTCACAAAGCAGTAGAATTCTATCAAGAAGTGATGGGATGGTATGTAATCATGTCGCCTTCAACGGTAACAAAAGAAAGAGAAACCGCCATTGGCCAAATGTGCATAGACGTGTTTGGCGAAAATTGGAATACATTCGAAATTGCTCATATGTCAACTTCGGATGGCATTGGCATTGAGTTGTTTTCTTTCCCTGACACAAAGAACAAAAAACCTGAATTTTCACCTTTTAACACGGGCCTGTTTCATTTCTGTGTTCAGGATCCTAATATTGAATCCCTTGTAGACAAAATAGTAGAATACGGAGGGAAACAGCGTATGCCCATACGAGAATACTACCCTAATGAAAAGCCATATAAAATGGTTTATGTGGAAGATCCCTTCGGAATCGTATTTGAAATCTATACGCATAGCTATGAGTTGACCTATTCGTCGGGTGCGTATCAGGATAAATAGATGAGTCTAAAATAGAATAATAAGATATCGTTAAAAGACAAAAGCATTATACCTAAATATAATTCTTTTGTCTTTTGTTTTCCTTTTGATCTGAACATAAAGAACCATCAATAGATTATTCTTGTTGAAAAATTTCCTCAATAGACATTTTAAACAGATTGGAAATTTTAAAGGCCAGAGGTAAACTCGGATCAAACTTACCTTTTTCAATGGCATTTATTGTTTGTCTTGAAACTTCTAATTTATTGGCAAGGTCGGCTTGAGTCAGGTCGTTTTCGGCACGAAGTACTTTTAGTCGATTTTTCATAGGTATCTTTTTTGTCCGATGATAATACTTACCATATAGGTAAGCGCGATTAAAATGACCAGAGTTGAAATTTCAGCATCCTGAGCAATAAGATTCGTCGTATCCAAAAGAGAATAACTCAATCCTCCAACGATTCCAACGCCAAGTGCGAGTGCCATTCCTTCCAATTGTATCTTCTTTTGAAGCTCATCCAAGCCATTTAAGTGATTGATATTGGCCAGAATCATGAAAACCCCGAATACGGCATTTACGATGACAGCTATTAAAGTAAAGGTCTTGTTTCCTTCCCAGAGAAATTTGGGGCCAAAGGCGGCGATAGCCATAGTAAAGGTCCATGCAGCTGTATAGATCGCCAGATTTATTGTGTTTTTTTTGATTTGTGCGTGATAATCTTCTTTTTTCATTTGTAAATAGTATTTGATATTATGTAATGTTAACTTGACACAAATATAAGTAAACTTTATTAAATGTAAAGTTTTATTTACATTTTTTTTAAATATCATTTATATGAATTAATCTTCACCTTGTATTTATTATAGGTAAAAGGCTGTCTCCATTTTGAGTTTCTCCCCTTTAAAACTTTTTAACTGCTTGATTCAAATGTTAAGATTTACGTAAACTTTTTTCCATGGATCATACATTTAGTTTTTAATTCATATTTTTCAATGTGTAAAAATATCTTCATTGAAATTCTTTTTACATGAAAAAATAATATGAATAAAATTCTTTGCTTTACTTTTTTATTAGTCTTTTTTGCATTCAGTGGAAAAGCTCAACATTTGGTGGTTGAGGGAGCGATACAAGATCATAGAAATCAAGAACCTTTGCCTTATGCAAACGTATTTGTGAAAACCGCCGGTATCGGGACCATGACCAATAGGTTAGGTGCATTTAGATTAATCATTCCTGAAGAAGCGCTTCACGACAGTTTGTTTATATCATTTATCGGATTCAAATCAAAGGCTCTAGCTCTTAAGGAGCTTAGTCAACCTCTTATTATTTCTATGGAAGAGAATACAACAAGTTTAAAAGAGGTTGTTATTACGGGTTTTACAGCCGAAACGATTGTTAAAAAGGCGATTGAAAGAATTCCACAAAATTACAGGCAGAAAGCATATACGTCAACAGGATTTTATAGAGTTACCTCGCAAAAAGACAATGAATATATTCATTTATCAGAGGCAGTATTTGATATTTATCAATCGAAAGTTGGCGAGTCAGATCAACAATTCCGACTCGAAAAAATGAGAGCCATTAAAGATGAAAAGGCATCAAGAGGCATTGATCTTGGACTTAGGCCGAACAGTTTAATTGCGTTTGACATTGTTCAGCATATCGGAGCTTTTGACTTGCTGGATGAGAAGAGTCTCAACCGTCACAGTTTTAAAATCGAAGGAACAGAGCAAGTCGATGGGAAGGAAACATACAGAATATCTTTTGATCAAAAGCAACTAAAGAAATCTGGTTTAAAAGGTTATCTGCTGATTGACAAAGAGAGTTTGGCCTTTGTGTATTTTGATTTTGGACTTAGTGAGAAGGGAATAAAGTACCATAAGTTCGGAGATGCTGCTTTAAGAGCCATGATGAAAATCATGGGTATTCGCATCACAATGAGCAGAGATAATTATCAAATTCAATATAAAAAGTTAGGAGATACATATTTTTTAAACAATGTGGGCAATGATGCCACGTTGACTTTCAAAAGTGAAAGAGATCATTACAACTTTAAGGCAGATACAAGGGTAGATTATTTGATTACAAAAATTGAAACTGACAGTGTTTTTCCATTTTCTAAAGAGGAAGTTTTGAGACAAAACAGCTTGATTGAGGAGCAAAATTCTTCGTATGATCCTGATTTCTGGAAAAATTATACCATTGTTCTTCCAACGTCAGATTTTAACGAAATCTCAAGGAAATTAGAAGCCAATAACAAGGCCAATGATCTAAAAATGGAGCTTGAAGGCCGATTGTCAAAATTGCCAAAAAACTTGACACTGAGGGTCGATTCTATCTTGAGTTTTTATAATAGAAAAGATTTGTTCAATGGAAATGCCCTGGTAAGCCATCAAGGAAAGGTCTTACTTCAAAAAAGCTACAATAATAAACTAACCCATAATAAGAAGGAATCCCAATTCCGAATTGGCTCGGTCAGTAAAACTTTTACGGCCATGCTTGTCGCTCAACTTGAAAGGGAGAGTCAACTAAAATATACCGACTCCATTAAAACCTATCTGCCAGATTATTCCAATCCCAATGTCACAATAAGTCAGCTTTTAAGCCATCAATCAGGAATTTCGAATTATCTTACGAATCAGGAATATTTGACAAAGATTTTAACAAATACGTATACAACAGATCAATTAGTGACCTTATTCTGTAGTGATCCATTAGAGTTTGATCCGGGATCAAAGTTTGAATATTCCAATTCTAATTATGTGATTTTGAGTGTTATTATAGAGAAGATTACCACAAAAGATTTTCCAAGTGTTTTACAAGCAACTATTTTTGATCCACTTCAAATGGAGCACAGTTATTTTGGAGCCCCGCTTGATTCGATGAACCTTGCGACAGGTTACATGTATGGAAAGCCAGAACCAGCTTATGCAAAACAAAACGTTATTGGGGCAGGAGGGATCTCTTCTACAACAGACGACTTGCTCAAATGGAGTCGGGCTTTAGATGGGGAACAGCTACTTTCAAAAGAAGGGATCAGTCAATTATTAAAGCCACGAGCTGAATACAGTGATATGGACGCTTATTATGGTTATGGATGGCTGATTGACGGGTATATGTTTTCAGTTTCAAAAAAACATTCAATTTATTACCATCCTGGAACTGATTTTGGTTTCTATTCGATGTTCGTAAAACAGCCGGATACTGGAATTACCATTATTCTATTGAGTAACACAGGTGAGTTTTCAAGATTTGAAATGACTGAATTACTTCTTAATGAATTGAACTAGTTCCCTTGATAAAAGGCACTTTATTTTTAGAATAAGGAAATTCAAAAATTACGTAGCTTTAAGGTCTGTGTTCAAAAACAGTTTATCAGATAGTACAAATCAAACTACCTCCTTAGTCTTATGAAGAAAATTGCTTTAATTATAACGATCCTGGTCTTATCCGTATGTTTTACCAGCTGTGAAAAGAATACTATTGAAAGTGAAAAAATTGAGTATCAAAAAAACAAATATGAAGACCTGGAAGGTTTATTTGAAGAATGGAGAGCCTTTGAAAAACCTCCCTTATTGGATGGAGCTCCCAATTATACGGCAGTAAGCTTTGAAAAAAGGCGCCCAGAATTTTTAAGACTTCAGGAAGCTCTGAAGCACATCGATACCTCAAACTGGCCCGTAGCCCAAAAAGTTGATTGGATGATTGTTTGGGCCGAAATGAATGGCTATGACTTTAATGACCGAATTTTAAAACCCTGGGTCAGGGATCCAGCCTTTTATAAATCGACCTTTACATATCGCAGCGATGTTCCGGCTCATGAGGGACCAACCCATCATATGACTACTGAAATTTGGACCTATACGTTTCCCTTGAGTCAGGAAGAGCGAAGCCTTTTGCTACGTGACCTTAACGTTATTCCAGCATTGAATCAGCAGGCCAAAATCAATTTAACCGGAAATGCCAGAGATCTTTGGGTTACCGGTATCCGAGACATAAAACAACAAAGGTTGGATTTAAAGGAACTGCTAAATAAACCAGGGGTGGGAGATGATATGGATTTAGTGTCTTCCGTAAATGATGCCCTTGAAACCACGGATGAATTGATCGCCTGGTTGCAGACTGAAGCTGAGTCAAAAACCGGTCCTTCGGGCATTGGTAAGGAAAACTACAGCTGGTATCTGCAACATGTGCATCTTGTTCCCTTGACCTGGGAGGATGAGGTGATGCTTCTAAAGAATGAATTGGCCAGAGCTTGGAGTTCTTTAATATTGGAAGAACACAGGAATCGTGATTTGCCTCCACTTCTTGCAGCCGATTCTCCAGAGGCTTTTCAGCTTCTTTCAGAGAAAGCAGTTCAAAGCCTGATGCGCTTTATGGAAGATGGACAGGTGCTTACAGTAAAAGACTATTTTGAACCGGCAATGAGAGAACAAATGGGAAATTATCAACCCGAAGAACAGCGTAATTTTTTCACTATCGGGATGCATTATGATGCAAGACCTCTTTATTCCCACTGGTATCATTGGTTTGAATTGGCAAGGATGATTGAAGAACCACATAAAAGTATCATTCGAAGAGGTCCATTATTGTACAATATATTTGATTCCAGAAATGAAGGAACGGCAACGGCTGTTGAAGAGATCTTTATGCAAGCAGGATTATATGATGATGATCCCAGGGTAAGGGAAATCGTCTATATCATGATCGCTCAACGTGCGGCGAGAGGTTTGGGGTCGCTCTATGCACATGCCAATGACATGACCATGGAAGAGGCCGGAGCCATTCATTCTGAATACACACCGAGAGGCTGGATGAAAACAGAAAAGGAATTGCTTATTTTTGAACAGCATTTGTACCTACGTCAACCCGGATATGGTACGAGTTATATTACTGGAAAGTACCTATTGGAAAATGCGATGGCCGATTATGCCCGTTTAAAAGAATTGCATTCAGAAGAGTTTCACTTAAGAGACTTTTTTGATCAATTAAATTCAATTGGTAATATTCCTATATCGCTTGGGCATTGGCAGATGACCGGGAAAAATGCTGACCTGGATATAATTACCAAATAAACACTTCCAATAAAGATCGCAATTATTTGATTTTGAACAAATTCATGAATAGAAAAAACCTTCACCTGCTTATTTCGATAGCAGTGCTTATACCGGCTGCCTTCATGTACGGGTTGTTTCCTGAAAAAGTTTTACCCTTGCTATTGGATGTTTCGGTAGACTCCGTTGACCTAAAAAATGTCTTCAGGGCCATTATGTGCTTATATCTGGGTGTTTCAGGAATTTGGATTTTAGGTGTATTAAGATCTGAATACTGGAAATTTGCAAGTCTTCTAGCTGTAGTTTTTATGGGAAGTCTGGGTGCGGGAAGAATGATAAGTTTGATCATTGACGGAATCCCTTCCCTGCTTTTTGTGTTCGGTTTGTTTGGAGAATTGATCCTGGCTGTATTTAGTATGTGGCAATTAAAATTGTATAAGGATTAAACAATTAAAATTTGAGTAGGACCAGTAGTGTATTTATATGGCAAACCAATCAAAACATATCAAAGAAGTATTCCTGCTTTTCTTGAAACTTGGATGTATTGCCTTTGGAGGTCCGGCCGCGCATATTTCAATGATGGAAGATGAAGTTGTGACCAAAAGGAAATGGATGAGCAGGCAGTATTTTTTAGATATGGTTGGGGCTACTAATCTTGTTCCCGGACCGAATTCTACACAGATGACCATGCATTGTGGTCATGTAAGGGCCGGCTGGTGGGGCTTATGGATAGGAGGAATTGCTTTTATAGCGCCGGCTGTATTTTTTACCTTGATTCTGGCCATAGTTTATGGAAAGTATGGAGAAATACCATCGATTGCCCCCTTCTTTTATGGAATTAAACCCGCTGTTATTGGTATTATTTTGAATGCAAGTTATAAATTGGGTAAAAAGGCATTTAAAACATGGCAACTGGCATTGATTGGTTTATTAGTCACCGGATTATCTTTGATAGGAATGGATGAATTTCTATTGATCATAGGAAGTGGAATAATCGGAATGATTTGGCTAAGCTTACAAGATAAAAATGGAAAAATGGCCATGTTAAGCCCTATTTTGATGCTTACAAAACCTGTGGGAATAGCCATAGGGAATCATTCGATTTTCCTGGCATTTCTAAAAATTGCCTTAGTCTTGTTTGGCAGTGGCTATGTGCTGATTGCCTATATAGACGCAGAATTGGTAGAAAAACTGGGTTGGCTAAGCAAAGAGCAACTTTTGGATGCCATAGCCATTGGTCAATTTACCCCAGGCCCTGTTTTAACCACAGCAACCTTTGTTGGATACCAACTCAATGGAATCTCAGGAGCTTTATGGGCTTCCCTTGGCATGTTCCTTCCTTCTTTTTTTCTGGTGGGCATCCTGGTGAAGTTGATACCGTTATTGCGAAAATCAGTCTTGCTCTCCAGGTTTCTGGATGCCGTAAATGCCGGGGCTGTAGGAATTATGATTGCTGTTACGCTAAAATTTGGCTATGAATTGGCCTTTGATTGGCGCGCTGCCTTACTGATGGGACTCAGTATTTTCGTGATCTTTATTTTTAAAAGGATAAGTCCTTTTTGGGTCATTTTAGCCGGTGGACTTTTGGGATATCTTTTGCTGCTGATCCCTTAAGTTTTTTTCGGCTTTAAAGATTTGTTATATTTATCAAAAATCCTATAAAACCAACCTTATGAAAATTCGAGCATTCAGATTTCTATTACTTTTTTTCATCTTCTTACTAGTTCAAGACACAGTAGCCCAAACAGTTTATAAAGATCAGTTTGCCCATACATTTTCAATTGTTGCAAGAGATGCAGTGACAGGTGAAATGGCGGTTGGCGTTCAAAGTCATTGGTTTTCAGTTGGTACAATTGTGTCATGGGGTAAGTCAGGCGTGGGTGTTGTCGCTACACAGTCATTTGTGAATCCGGCTTATGGACCAGATGGCTTACAATTGATGGAAGAAGGTACAAACGCAGTTGAGACACTTGAATTATTAATTGCTAAGGATGAAGGAAAGGATGTGCGCCAAGTTGCTATGCTTGATGCCAATGGAATGGTTTCAGCCTATACTGGAGAAAAATGTATCGTTTCAGCCAGCCATATTATTGGCGACAATTATTCGGTTCAAGCCAATATGATGCTTAATGACAACATTGTTCCGGCCATGGCTAAAGCCTTTGAAGAAAATTCCGATTTGCCCCTGGCAGAAAGGGTGGTTAAAGTGCTTTTAGCCGCTCAGGAAGCGGGAGGTGACATAAGGGGCAAGCAATCTGCGGCCCTGATCGTTGTGAATGCAAAACCAGTTGAGAAATCATGGATGGATAAAAAAGTAGATTTACGCGTTGATGACCATGCGGAACCCTTATTGGAATTGCAAAGATTACTAAAAGTACACAGAGCTTATGATCACCTGAACCGAGGAGACGTAGCTATGGAAAAAAACAATATGGCCCTGGCCCTGGAAGAATATGCCGCTGCAGAACAAATGTTTCCGGATAATCTTGAAATGAAATACTGGAAGGCTGTAACCTTGGCAAACAACAAAAAATTGGCTGAGGCGCTTCCCATCTTCAAAGAAGTGTTTTCTGTAGATGAAAACTGGAGAGAACTCACCAAAAGACTGCCAAAATCAGGACTACTCAATGTATCTGAAGTTGAATTTAAACAGATACTGGATTTGTAAAAAAAAAGGCCCAAACGAAGCAAGTATGAAGAAATCAAACAAACTAAAGTATTCATCAAAGGGTATAAGACTTCAATTGCTGAGCCATTGGGCCACCTTTCAATTTTGTACTTTGATTCTTATTGGATCTGCTGTATTGGCTCAGGGTCAAAACCATCAGTTTGAAGATTCATTTCCCAAAACCATAGAAAAGGAAAGAACTTTTTTGATCGTTTTGGGAACTGTTCAGGATGCCGGATCTCCTCATATCGCATGTAATAAGGTATGTTGTGCTGATTTATATAAGAATAATGATCACAGTAGAAAAGTCGTTTCACTTGGACTGATCGATACTCAAAACAAGACCAAATATCTTTTTGAGGCAACACCAGATATGACCACACAAATGAAAGCGCTTAAACAATTTGGCCCAGACGATACTGATGAAACTCCTGACGGCATATTTCTTACCCATGCCCATATCGGACATTATACAGGGTTAATGTATTTGGGAAAAGAAGCTATTAATGCAAAGGAAGTCACGGTATATGCCATGCCCAAAATGAAACTGTTTTTGGAGCAAAACGGGCCCTGGAGTCAATTGGTTTCCAATCACAATATATTGCTACATGAAATGGCAAATAAAAAATCAGTTTCCCTGACTTCTTCTTTAAAGGTGACACCCCTTCAGGTACCTCATCGGGATGAATATTCAGAAACAGTAGGCTATATAATTACTGGCCCTCAAAAGAGCGCCTTATTTATCCCTGATATTGATAAATGGGAAAAATGGAACCTGGACATTATTGAAGAAGTAAAAAAAGTAGATTACGCTTTTCTTGATGCGACGTTTTTCGATGGGAAAGAGATTAATAATAGAGATATTTCAGAGATTCCTCATCCCTTTATAGTCGAAAGCATGAAAAAGTTTGAAGGCCTGAAACCTGAAGAAAAAAATAAGATCATTTTTATTCATTTTAACCATACCAACCCCATATTGAATCCAGAAAGTTCAGCCACTAAAACTGTTTTGGAAAAGGGATTTAGAATAGCGAGGATGAATGATGTTTTTCGATTATAAATTTACCTATATTATGGATATCTTAGCACCATGAAGTTTGAAAACTATGATATACGACTGGTAAATTCTCAAGATATTGAGGCTTATTTCAACATGGTTCAAAAAAACAGGAAGAGGTTGGAAAGGTTCTTTGCAGGAACGATTTCTCGAACACAAAGCCTGAATGAAACAGCTGTTTTTTTGAAAGAAATGGAAGAAGGAATTCAAGACAAAAGTTACTTTGCCTATGTAGTCGTTGACAATCATTCTAAAAGGATGATGGGCTTTATTGATCTTAAAAATATCGATTGGAGGGTTCCTAAATCGGAGATTGGATTTTTTATAGATACCGACTATACCGGAAAAGGAATCACATCAAAAGCGCTGGATGTGTTTTGCCGCTATTGTTTTAAATACCACGGTTTTGTGAAGCTGTTTTTAAGAACCCATGAAAGCAATCTTCCGGCCAGAAAGGTTGCCGAAAGAAGCGGCTTTGAAATAGAAGGAACACTTAGAAGGGATTATAAAACCTCGTCTGGTGAATTGGTGGATGTTTTGTATTATGGAAAATTAGGCTAGAACAAGTCAACTAGGTTAAATGATGTATGAATAAATGGATTTTATAGGTGTTAAGCCTAGACAATACTATTGAAATGTTTAATGTTCTTGACAAATGAAATTTAGAAAGGCGAATATATCAGATATATCAGAACTCAATTATATCAGTGTGACCTCAAAAAGGCATTGGAGATATCCTGAGGAATGGATTGAGCGCTGGACGGAGGATCTGACTTTGACAGAGAGGGATCTTCAGGCTCAGGAAGTACTCGTTTTGGAGCTTCAGTCTAAAATTATAGGATTCTGCAGTATAATAGATCAAGGAGATCATTATGAAGTGATGCATCTTTGGATATTGCCTGAATTTATTGGAAAGGGATATGGAAAGAGGCTTTTAAAAGAAATGCTTTCAAAACTGGATTTAAATAAAAGGTCAATATGGGTCACAGCCGATCCCAATGCAGTGTTATTTTATAAGAAACAGGGTTTTAGAACCTTCGACAAAGTGGAAAGCTATCCGAAAGGCCGGTACCTGCCTTTGATGAAAATGGATTCCTTTATGGATCATTGAAAAATAATCATCTAATTGAATTAAATTTTAGGATACATTGCTCATAGATGATATATTTATAGAGAATTTTATGTTTCAATATAGCAACAGATCGTATCAACTATAACACTTCAGATTAATGCAACGTCCCAACTTATGTATAGCGTTTCCAGTTATAATTTTGATGCTGCCGATGATGGTATTTTCGCAAGTAAGAACTATTATGGAACTTGATACTGATTGGAGGTTTCAAAAAGGTACTGATGAGCAGGCCTATTCAGTTGATTTTGATGACAGTGAGTGGGAACATGTTACGGTGCCTCATGACTGGGCCATTTATGGTCCATTTGATAAAGAGGTAGACATGCAGTTGGTCCGTATTGAGCAGAATGGTGAAGAAGTAGCCACGGAAAAAACAGGTAGAACCGGAGCTTTACCACATATCGGACAAGCCTGGTACAGAAATGAATTTGACTTGCCCGCATTTGAAGATGGAAAAAAAGCCATCCTTTTATTTGAGGGAGCCATGAGTGAGCCCAAAGTATATGTAAATGGTGAAAAGGTTGGAGAATGGAACTATGGCTACAGCTATTTTTATTTTGACATAACAAATTATGTGAGCAAGGGAAAGAATACCCTTGCCGTTCAATTGACAAACAGTGAACTGTCCTCACGCTGGTATCCCGGAGCAGGACTTTACAGGAAAGTCAGTTTGATCGTTAAAGATATCGAAAGTATAGCGCAGTGGGGCACTTTTGTTACCACCCCTTTTATATCCGATGCGCTTGCCAAAGTAACTATAAAAACCAAAGTGAGTGGTGAGCAGTTGACACTGGTGACGCATATTCTGGATAAGAATAATGACACGATTGCCAGCAATAGCTCAAATCATCTTTTTGGAAATGAGTTTGAACAGAATTTAGCTGTTCCTAATCCAAAATTATGGAGCCCTGAAAGCCCTTATCTCTATACAGCGGTTTCAAGATTGTTTAAAGGTGACAAGCTCAAAGACGAAATTAGGCAACGATTTGGTATCAGGTCGATTCGGTATGATGCTAAAAATGGATTTAGCCTGAATGGAAAAGTTAGAAAATTCAAAGGGGTTTGTTTACATCATGATCTAGGGCCCTTGGGAACTGCCGTAAATACTGCAGCATTAAGAAGACAATTAAGCATTTTGAAAGATATGGGCGTTGATGCGATAAGAAGTTCCCATAACATGCCTTCCCTCGAACAATTGGAACTTTGCGATGAAATGGGTTTTATGTTTTTGGCCGAAAGTTTTGATGAATGGGCCAAGCCCAAAGTGAAGAATGGCTATAATAGATTTTTTAAAACGGATGCTGAAAAGGATCTTGTAAATTTGATTCATGCCACAAGAAATCATCCTTGTATAGTGATGTGGAGTTCAGGTAATGAAGTTCCTGATCAATGGGGGACTGAGGGAGCGAAAAGAGCAAAATGGTTACAGGATATTTTTCACAGGGAAGACCCCACCCGGCCCGTAACCGTTGGAATGGATCAGGTACAGGCCACCATGGAATCAGGCTTTGGAGCGTTATTGGACGTACCCGGTCTTAATTACAGATTGCATTTATACGAAGAAGCTTATAAAAGATTTCCACAAGGTTTTCTTTTGGGATCTGAAACAGCTTCAACGGTAAGTTCCAGAGGTGTTTATAAATTTCCGGTCGAAAAGGCTAAAATGAAGCAATATGATGATTTTCAATCTTCTTCATATGATTTGGAATACTGTGACTGGTCGAATTTACCAGACGATGATTTTGTGTTACAAGACGATAAACCCTGGGTGATCGGTGAATTTGTATGGACCGGTTTTGATTATTTGGGAGAACCAACCCCCTATGATGAAATGTGGCCTTCGAGAAGCTCCTATTTTGGTATTTGTGATTTGGCAGGTTTGCCAAAAGACAGGTATTATTTATACCGCAGCCGCTGGAACACAAAGGAGGAAACCTTACATATTTTACCACACTGGAACTGGGAGGGAAGAGAAGGAAAAGTTACACCGGTTTTTGTATATACGAATTATAACAGTGCTGAACTTTTTGTCAATGGCAAAAGTATGGGAGTTCAGAAGAAAAATAATTCGAGCCCTCAAAACCGTTACCGATTGATGTGGATGGATGTGAAATACGAACCAGGAACAATCAAGGTGGTTGCATTTGATAAAGATGGTAAAGAAAAGCTTACAAAGGAAATACATACAGCAGGAAAGCCTTATCAGATAAAACTTGAGACTGACCGTATTGTTATAAAAGCTGATGGTAAAGATTTGGCTTTTGTCACAGTTTCGGTAGTGGATAAAAATGGAATATTTTGCCCTACGGCAAGCAAGCAATTGAAATTCAAAGTAAAGGGAAATGGAACGTACAGGGCAGCCTGCAACGGCGATGCGACTTCACTTGAATTGTTCCATGTACCGACTATGAAACTGTTTAGCGGAAAATTAGTCGTACTTGTGCAATCAACCGACCTTGAAGGGAACATTGATCTTATAGTTTCAGGAGACCAAGTGAAAAAAGCAAGCTTATCTTTGCAATCTGTACCTTAGTTAATCATTGAACTGTATTGAAATCATTATGAAGGAACAATATTTTAAGGAGGAAACTTTTAAAAGAAAAAACTTTTCAGGTGAAAAGATGGTAGAGGCAGATTACGAAGCTTGTACCTTTCAGGCCTGTGATTTTTCGGATTCAGATCTCTCTTTAATGGATTTTATTGATTGTCAATTTATAGATTGCAACCTTAGCCTGGCAAGTCTTAATGGAACCTTATTTCAGGAAGCCTCTTTCACAGATTGCAAAATGCTTGGCTTAAAATTCGAGAATTGTAATAAATTTGGACTTTCTGTTCACTTTGACAATTGCACTTTGAATAACAGTTCTTTCTATCAGGTAAAAATGAGAAATACGAAGTTTATCGATTGCCATTTACATCATGTGGATTTTTCTGAGGCAGATCTCGATTCTTCCAGCTTTAAAAATAGTGATCTTGAGGCCGCTCTGTTCGAAGGGAGTAATCTTGAAAAAACTGATTTTCGGGGAGCTGAGAATTTTATAATCGACCCCGAGAAGAATCGTGTAAAGCAGTCGAAATTTTTAAGGTCCGACCTTAGCGGGTTATTGTTAAAGTATAAATTGCAAATCGAGTAATAATAAAGTATCCATAATTAGGAAAATATATAAGAATATTCGTATAGTAAAATAGATAAATATAAAGACATAATTAAGATGAAAAAATCAACAACCCTAAGGCTAAGCCTTCTATTTATTTTTCAATTCATTTTCCTTCAAGCCCAGCAGGAAGGCAATAAGGCTTTACTTGATTTAGACAGAATTTATTCTGGAGAATTTGACCTTGAGGCTGAACCAAAGATTCAGTGGATAGAAGATGGTGATGCCTATGTGATCATAGAAAAGTCAGATAAAATTGAGGGGGCAGATCAATTAATGCGCTATGATAGTAAGACTCAGGAAAAGAGTGTATATGTATCGGCTGAGTCATTAAAAATAACAGACGGATCTCTCCCTGTGGAAAGTTTTTCACTTAGCCGGGATGGAAGCAAGGTGCTAATTTTTACGAATTCAAGCAGGGTGTGGAGAACAAATACCAAGGGAGATTACTGGGTATATGACCTCACGTCAGGTGATTTAAAACAACTGGGTGCTTCTTTAGATTCGTCTTCTTTGATGTTTGCAAAATTCTCCTCTGATAATGCTGAGGTTTTTTATGTTTATAAATTCAACATCTACAAAGAGAACTTTAAAACAAATAAAATTGAACCCTTGACTTTGGATGGTACCGGCGACATTATCAACGGAACCTTTGACTGGGTGTATGAAGAAGAATTTGGTAAACGGGATGGTTTTACAATAAGTCCCTCGGATAAGCATTTGGCTTTCTGGCATATGGATGCAAGTGATACAGGTGTTTTTTATATGATCAATAATACAGATTCCATCTACTCAAAACCCATACCGGTTCAGTATCCAAAAGTGGGGCAGGAGCCTTCAGCAACCAAGATTGGTGTCATCAACCTATCGAATAATAAAACATACTGGATTCCTCTGGAAGGAGGAGAAAGAGAAAATTATATTCCAGGAATTCAATGGGATAATGATGATCTTTTGTTGATTCAGCAGATGAACCGACATCAAAACCAACTGATTGTTTGGTCTTATGAACCCTCCAGCAAAACCTTGCGAAAGATATATACAGAAAAAGAAGAAACTTTTATAGAATTGAATTATCCCGACGTTTCATCCGATGCCTGGGGAAGTAATGACCTGCCCCTGACCGATGAGGGAAAGTCTTTTTTGAGAATGACCGAAAATGATGCCTGGCGACATATTTATAAAGTAAATCTAGCTAGTGGTGAACAGACTTTGGTTACTCCTTTTGACTATGATATAGCTTCGATGCGCGTGCCAACCAAAAAGAATATCTACTATATGGCTTCCCCTGAGAATGGTACGCAACGCTATCTTTTTCAAACCGATCTTCAGGGAAAAGGAAAACAAAAGAGACTCACTCCTCAAAGCTTTAGTGGCGTGAACAATTACAATATTGCACCAAATGGTAAGTATGCCATACACACGCATCAAAATACACAGAGCCCAAGAACAGAAAGATTCATAAGTCTTCCTGATCATAAGACCCTTAAAACTTTGGTTGACAATAAAGCGTACGCCCAGAAATTGCAGACGCTTTCACTTCCTGAGGTAAAGTTTAGCAAAGTAACCACCGAAGAAGGAATTGAAATAGATGTACGTATGGTACTTCCGGTTGATTTTGACGCAAGTAAAAAGTATCCGGTTCTTTTTCATGTCTATGGAGAACCATGGGGGCAGGTAGCGACTGATACCCAGGTTGGATTGTGGAACATTATGATGGCTCAAAAAGGCTATGTGGTCATTGACATGGACAATCGCGGTACAGCATGCTTAAACGGGAGTAAATGGCGCAAAAGTATTTACAGGCAGGTGGGACGAATCAATTCCAAAGATCAGGGACTGGCGGCTAAAGAGATTTTGAAACTTGACTACCTTGATACCAATAGAACAAGTGTTTGGGGTTGGAGTGGTGGAGGAACCATGACGTTGAACCTGATGTTTAAATATCCAGAAATTTACACAACAGGTGTTGCAGTGGCGGCTGTTTCGAACCAATTGGTCTATGACAATATCTATCAGGAACGCTATATGGGATTGCCTCAAGAGAATATGGAAGATTTTGAAAAGGGAGCCCCAATCAATTATGCGAAAAACCTGGAGGGTAATTTATTAATTATTCATGGAACTGCTGATGACAATGTGCACTACCAAAGTGCCGAGTTACTGATTAATGAGCTGATCAAACAGAATAAGAAGTTCCAAATGATGTCTTACCCGAATCGATCTCATAGCATTAAGGAAGGAGAAAATACAAGAAAGCATCTCTATAACCTGATTACTGATTATATCATGGAACATACACCTCCAAATAGTGCAGAATAGATTCACCTGAAGTGTAATTTACTTAACCATACTGATCGATATTGAGCTTGGTTCTGTTTGAAAATATGACTATCTTTATTAGGCTTGAATTTATTTAAGTAAATACAGGAAAATCTGTTTGAATGATAAATGGATTTTGAAAATTTAGTATGAAATGGATTTTATCGATTATTATAAAATTTTAGGTATTGCTAAGAAGGCCTCTGAAGCTGATATCAAGAAGGCCTACAGAAAATTGGCTCGTAAATACCACCCTGATTTAAATCCGAAAGACAAGGAGGCCGAGCGAAAATTTAAAGAGATCAATGAGGCAAATGAGGTGTTGAGCAATGCTGAGAACAGGAAAAAATATGATACCTATGGCAAAGACTGGAAGCATGCTGAAGAATTTGAAAAAGCACGCCAAAGAGATCAGTCACGGCAAACGTACCAGCGGCCTGGATCATCAGGGTATTCAGATGAAGACTTCTCAGACTTTTTCGGCTCTATGTTCGGAGGAGGAGGAAGAAGTCAGGGGAGTGTAAAATTCAGAGGGCAGGATTTTCAGGCGACAATGCGCTTGAATCTTAAAGATGTCTATCATACCCATAAGCGCACCCTTACTGTGAATAGTAAGAATATCCGGTTAACAATACCTGCAGGGGTTAAAAATGGTCAAACCATAAAAATTAAAGGTTACGGGGGAGAAGGAATCAATGGAGGTCCTAAAGGTGACTTGAACATTACCTTTGAAATAGACAATCATACCAAATTCAAAAGAGATGGTAATCATTTGTATACCAATGTTGACCTTGATCTTTATACAGCCATACTTGGGGGAAAACTGGTGATCGATAGTTTTGATAGCAAGGTAAAACTTAAAATCGCACCTGAGACTCAAAACGGCTCCCAGGTGAAACTCAAAGGAAAAGGGTTTCCTGTGTACAAAAAAGAAGGTAAGTTTGGAGATCTGATCATCACCTTTGCTGTTAAAACTCCTGTTAACCTGACATCTAAAGAAAAGGAATTGTTTAATGAATTGTCAAAATTGAGATAATTATGGATACTCAAAAATATGTTCCCGTTCTTCATCTTTGTGAATTGTATCATGCAGAATTTTCTTTTTTTAAAGAATTAAATGACATTGGATTGATTGAAATCGTTTCCGTGAAGAATACCATGTATTTGCATGAAGATCATCTAATTGAGGTAGAAAGAATCATAAGGATCCATAGGGAGTTAAATGTAAATATTGAGGGTGTTGATGTGGTTTTGAACCTGCTTGAAAAGGTTGAAGAATTACAAAATAAATTAAACCGAATACAAAGTAGGTTAAGATTATATGAGGACGATCGTTAAGAATCTAAACTGCAATAAACTAAAAAGCCGATGTGCAACCAGATAAAACCCATTTTATATTTTCTTTTGATAGCTATGCTTATATCCTGTTCTGATAAGAACAATACCCCGGAAAAATCCAAGAGTTTTTTGCAACCTGCCAAAGCCGACTTATGGTTAGACTATACAGAGAAGGTGACTATATTTAAGATCTGGTCTCCAAATGCGGAAGATGTTCGCTTGTTCTTGTATGAAACGAGTGTTGGAGGTATACCTGAGAGCGAACACAGTTTGGAACTTGATCAAAGCGGTATATGGAAATTAGCCATTAACCAGGATCTTAATGGAACCTATTACACCTATCAGGTGATGATTGGCGGCAAATGGCTCGATGAAACCCCGGGAATTTATGCTCAGGCCGTTGGGGTAAATGGCAAAAGAGCTATGGTGCTCAACCTAAAAAGTACCGATCCTGAAGGATGGGATAAGGATAAAGGACCAAGACTTAATTATCCTAATGAAGCAATCATCTATGAATTGCATATTCGCGACATGACCATTCACCCACAATCGGGATCAAGCATGCCAGGCACCTATCTTGGTTTGGTGGAAAACGGTACCAAGGGGCCGGATAGTATTTCCACTGGTATGGATCATTTAAAGGAACTGGGTATTAACTATGTACATTTGTTACCCACATTTGATCATTATGCCATTAATGAGCAACGGTTAGATAGCGCCCAATTTAACTGGGGCTATGATCCGCAAAATTACAACGTGCCGGAAGGTTCTTTTTCATCCGACCCCTATAAGGCAGAGGTCAGGATCAAAGAGTTCAAGCAAATGGTACAAGCCTTTCATGATAATGGCATCGGTGTAATTCTCGATGTTGTCTATAATCATACGGGAAGAACGGAGAACTCTAATTTCAACCTCGAAAACCCAGGCTATTATTATCGATTTAGGGAGGATGGTTCGCTATCTGATGCGGCCGCCTGTGGTAATGAAACGGCTTCAGACAAAGAAATGATGCGAAAGTATATACTAGAGTCGGTGAGTTATTGGGCGAAGGAATACCATTTGGATGGCTTTCGCTTTGATCTGATGGGTATACATGATATTACTACAATGAACGAAGTGGCTGAGGCTTTAAAAAAAGTAAACCCAAATATCTTTGTTTATGGTGAAGGCTGGACGGCGGGTGATTCACCATTGCCAGAAGCCCAAAGAGCCCTGAAAAAACATATCAAACAGATGCCACAAATAACAGCCTTTAGTGATGATATTCGCGATGGTTTAAAGGGATCGGTATTTGAAGATACGAGTACAGGTTTTGTAAGCGGAGCAGAAAACACAGAGGAATCTGTTAAGTTTGGCATTGTTGGATCCATAGAGCATCCTGAGCTTGACTATTCTAAGGTTAATTATTCTAAGGCAGCCTGGGCAAACGACCCCTGGCAGGCCATTTCTTATGTTTCCTGTCATGACAATCACACCTTGTATGATAAGTTACAGGTGTCGAGGTCTGATGCAGATCAAGTAAAGTTAATAGCCATGGATAAACTGGCCAATGCGGTGGTATTGACCTCCCAAGGGGTGTCTTTTCTGCATGCGGGCTCTGAAATGTTGAGAACCAAAAATGAAGAACACAATTCATATAACCTGCCTGATTCCATCAATCAAATTGATTGGAACTGGAAGGTGAGGCACAGGGATGTTTTTGACTATTATAAAAACCTGATCGCTCTTAGAAAGGCACATCCTGCCTTCAGAATGACTTCAGGAGAAGAGGTGAGAAACCATTTATCATTTAAAAGGGTAGAGAACGGATTGATTAGTTATCAGATTAGTGATCAGGCGAACGACGACGACTGGAAGAATATCCTTGTGATTTACAATGCCAAAGAACAACCTGTTTCTCACACATTGGATGGAACCTGGCAAATTGCCGTTATCGGAGATCGTTTTGATTTAGATCAGGGCCTTGAGGTGAAAGATGCAATAGAAGTCCCGGCGGTTTCGATGTTGATTGCGTTTCAGAAATAAATCAAAAAATTCACATTTAACAAATGCATTTTCAGCTGAGTTCTACAAACTTATTATATAATTTTAAATAGCTTTCGAACCCTAATGTAAAAAAAATGCCAATTAGAGCATTCCTTATGGAAACTAAAAAACCAATCAGAATAAGCCTACCTGTCATTTCTATATTCGCCTCATTAGTCATTATAATTGCGGGGATTATGTATGCCCAATCTTTTGTTAACTCAATGCTATTGGCAATTTTTATAAGTATTGTTTGCGCCCAACCTATTATCTGGATGAAAAAGAGAAAGGTTCCCTCTGGTCTTGCTATTCTCATTGTATTGTTAGGGATTGTACTGATTTTTATTGGTTTTGCCGATATTATTGGAAACTCGGCTTCTTCCTTTTCTGCCGATGCTCCGATTTATGAACAGCGCCTTGAACAAATATGGATGAGCGTCATACAATTTTTTAATGAAAGAGGGATCGAGATTAGCGGAGATAAACTTTCGGGAATTATAGCTCCAGGAAAAGTAATGGGTTATACAGCAGGAGCTCTGGGGCAGTTAGGTGGGGTTATGAGCAATACCTTTACTATATTTTTTCTAATGTTGTTTCTGCTGATGGAATTGGATAGTTTTGCAATAAAATCTAGAGCCATAGCCTCAAATACTAATGTTTCGGTTGATTATCTCAATACTATAGGTAAAAGCATCCGTCATTATTTGTCCATAAAAACGGTAACTAGTTTATTAACTGGTTTGGTCATTTGGATCGGCCTTTTAATCATTGGGGTTGATTATGCTATTATTTGGGCCTTGATTGCTTTTTTGCTCAATTTTATACCCAATATCGGTTCTATATTAGCTGCTTTACCAGCTGTTTTGTTTTCCCTTATACAATTAGGTACCGGAGGTGCCTTCTGGACCATTATCATTTTTCTAGGCGTGAACTTGATTATTGGCAATCTCGTTGAACCTAAAATGATGGGGAAGGGCTTGGGTCTTTCCACTTTTGTGGTTTTTGTCGCGCTTATTTTCTGGGGTTTTGTTTTAGGGACTGTAGGTATGTTTCTTTCTGTACCACTCACCATGTCAATTAAAATCATGCTCGAACAAAAAGATAGTACCAAATGGATCGCTGTTCTACTTGGAACGGGTGAGGATGCGAAATCCATGTTGAGAGAGCCAAAAGCTAAAAAATAAATTATTGGACCCTCGCTAGGTTTAATTTCCTGTTTGTTATAAAATACTGTAAAACAAACAGGTGCATGAGTTTCAATACTTTTGTAATGAGTATACAATCAATTTAGAGTAAAATGATTAGAAGAAAAGACATGAAATTCTCATCCAATAACTTGAGTTTTGTTATTTATAGTTAAATTTGAAAAAGCCGACTAAAATTTGATAATTTATGAGACTTATTTTGTTTTTTGTATTTGTATTTGCAGGTAGTTTAATGCAAGCACAAAACAACTTAAAAGTAATGGTTATTTTTGCCCACCCAGATGAAGGTGAAATTTATGCTGGCGGTACAACAGCTTTATATACACAAAATGGTCATGAAGTGAAGTTTCTGTCAATCACAAATGGAGATGCAGGACATTTTTCAATGAAACCTGAAGCATTAGCCAAAAGAAGGTATAAAGAAGCAATGAACGCCAAAGAAATTCTAAAGCTTTCAGACTACGAAATTCTTAACCATCATGATGGTAACTTGACAAATTCTGTTGAAATTCAAAAAGAAGTAGCAAAAATAATAAATGATTGGGGAGCAGATATTGTATTCTCTTTCTACCCTGCTGAAGGCGGACATAACGATAATATGACTGCGGGATGGATTGTAAGAGATGCTGTTAAATATCTAAATCATCAAAAATTGCCTGTTTTTGTTTATGTAAGAGATTATCATACAACAACATTTTCATATATACCTGATTTTGCGGTAATAATAGACGATGTGTGGGAACAAAAATTAGCATCTTGTGCTGCCCATGAGTCACAAGTGAAAGAGGCTAATCCATATGCATTAGGTATTTTGGAAGAAGTTAAAGCAAGTAAAGAAAAGCAACGTGAGTACTTAGTTAGTAATGCGTATCCATTTAGTAAACCTACCTTTGACAATCGCAAAAGTCTTGAGAAATGGTATGGGAAAGAAAGAGCAAAAGCAGCTAAATATGTGGAAGCATTTGAAATTGCTGAATTTGGAAAACAAGTAAATGATAGCGAAATCAACCACTTATTTCCAATACCTAAAAAATCAACTATCGATTCGGGAACTGCAAAATAGCCTGAAGATGTTTTATTTTAAATTAAAACACATATGACAAATAATAAACTTATTGAAGATCAATATAAAAGAACAAGTTTATTTGAAAAAGAAAATGTGAATT
>CAZQRD010000009.1:0-58017 GCA_964595535.1 uncultured Flavobacteriaceae bacterium
CAAAAAAGAAAGAGGTTACCGTTGAAGAAAAATTAAGAGCGTTGTATGATTTACAGCTTATCGATTCTAGAATTGACGAGATCAAAAGTACAAGAGGAGAATTACCCCTGGAAGTGAAGGACCTTGAAGATGAAATAGAAGGTTTACAGACCAGACTTAATAATTTTAGTGACGAGATTGAAAATTTGGAAACTTCTATTGCCAATAAGAAAAACAATATAGAGGAGTCAAAAACATTATCTAAAAAATACGAGGAACAACAAAAAAATGTTAGAAATAACAGAGAATTCGATTCAATTTCAAAAGAGATCGAATACCAGGACCTTGAGATGCAATTAGCCGAAAAACACATTCGTGAGTTTGAGTCTAAAATTGCTGCAAAGAATGAGATTATTTCTGTTGCAAAGGAGAAAATGAATGATAAAGAAACCCATCTTAAACACAAACAGGGCGAATTGAATTCAATTCTGGAGGAGACCGTAAAGGAGGAGAACTTGCTTCATAAAAAATCTGATGAGTACAGCAAAATGATTGACGAAAGACTTTTAAAGGCCTATAAGAAAATCAGATCTAACGTTAGAAACGGATTGGCTGTGGTTACTATTGAAAGAGGAGCCTCAGGTGGTTCTTTCTTTACCATTCCACCTCAACGTCAAGTAGAGATTGCTACTCGTAAAAAGATAATAACCGATGAGCACAGTGGCAGAATCCTCATTGATTCTCAACTTGCGGATGAGGAAAAAGAAAAAATGTCAAAATACTTTTCTTAAACACCTTTAACTGAAAATATATCGGTTAAGAAAGCGAGAATTAACTACATATGAATAAAGCGATGATGAAATTTAACTATTTAAGCATTTTCGCTTTATTTTTTTTGCTTAGCACTGCATGTACCAAAGTTGAAAAAGAAAGTAAAGGAGTAGAATTGTACAATATGCACTGTGCAAGATGCCACATTGCTCCAGATATCAATGATCTTCCAAAGGAATATTGGCTCAACACTATTCTTCCCGAAATGGCTGCCCGGATGGGAATTAAGGATGGTGATTTCAAGCCTTATGACAAGATGGGATTCGATGAAATGCAAATCATCCATAAATCGGGGGTTTTTCCCTATATGCCAATTTTAAACGATAAGGACTGGAATAGCTTAAAAGATTATATTTTAAGCATTGCTCCAGACAGTCTTCAGCCTGCTATAGATACCGGAGTCTTGAAGAAACAAATGAGGTTTAGGCCAAAAACCTTCGCTATTGACAGTACGCCGGGATCGTTTTTTACGTTTCTTAAATATTTTCCTGAAGGAAACAGAATGTTGACTGGAGATATTTCAGGAAACGTATTAGAACATCAATTTGATAAAGGTGAAACTAAAGTAATACATACAGTGGGCAATGCTGTTGTTGATTATATTGAAAAAGATACCGTATCCTATATTACTGATATAGGTATTCTGAATCCTTCTGAATTATCAACAGGTAAAATTGTTGCTGCCTATAAAGAAGGCTACGTTACTATTCCAGACACCTTACATCGACCCGTAAACAACCTTGTGGTTGACTTAAATAATGATGGCTTGGAAGAAATGGTCATCAGCGAATTTGGCAATCTAACCGGTCAGTTGTCTCTATTGTCTCTCGACGAAAAAGGACACTATGTAAAAAGCACCTTATTATATCAACCTGGCACTATCCGCGCGATAGCAAAAGATATGGATAAAGATGGAAAGCTTGATATTGTTGCCATCACTTCTCAGGGTGATGAAAGTATTACCATCTTGTATCAGCAGGACGATTTAAAATTCAGAAGCGATAAAGCGATCAGATTTAGTCCTATTTATGGAAGCAGTTGGTTCGAACTAATTGATTATGATGGTGATGGTGATGACGATATTATCACTGTTAATGGTGACAATGCTGATAGAACCTATGTTCAAAAACCATATCACGGCTTGCGAATCCATTTGAATGATGGTAAAAATCAATTTACAGAAAGTTTTTTCTACCCACTATACGGTGCCACCAGATTTGTTGTCAACGATTTTGATCAGGATGGAGATTTTGATTTTACAATCATTTCTACTTTTCCTGATTACATCAAAAAGCCTGAATATTCTATAGTATATCTGGAAAATTTAAATGCAGAATCCTATGAATTTCAAACCTATTCCTTCGAAGAGGCTAATCTGAGCCGATGGTTCCTTCTGGATGCAGGTGATGTGGATAAAGATGGTGATACAGATGTCATTTTAAGCGCATTTACTTACGTATTTACACCGGTGCCAACGGAAATTACTTCGGCCTGGAGCGAAAACAATGTTGACATCATGATCTTGGAAAACACTTTAATTGACAACAAACAGGTAAAGTAAATACCAAACAATGGGCAAGGCTTCTATCCAAAAGGCAGTGTAGTATCGCTGGCGTTTCATTCCTGAAAAACCAATCATAATTATCGATAGGGCCATTATAAAAAAATCAATCCAAAAATAATTTGAATTGCTTGAATTAAAATGTACATCAAGTACTAAATACAATATGAGCGCTGCTATAGCGATCAATTTCGAGACATTCACTCCCAGAATTTGAGGTAAGGTGGCCAACTCCTCAAGGTCAAGTTGTGCATCGCGTATATCAAAAGGTATGGTAATGGCAAAAACAAAAAGAAGGCGTTGCAACACATGAAGATAGACTATCTCGGTTTGATGGACTCCAGCAACAAACAATGGGAAAATCATGGTAACTCCGGCCCAGGTGGCTGTGATCAGAAACAACTTCAGCCCAGGTACATTTCTCAGGCCGGTTATTCTCTTTTTAAAGGGAAAAACATAAAACAAGGTTGCGCCCAAAAATGGTATTAAAACAAGAATCTCTTTCAATTTAAAATCCAAAGCGTAATATACGCATCCAATCAAAGCTGTAGCATTCAAAATGACCAGGGCTTTCTTGTTGGCCCTGAACCAGATTGCCATCATACTATTGATTCTATCCATCTGAAATAACCTGATTAAATTGTAAGACAAGATTGTAGAGAAAAAAACAAAATTTGCCAGAACTTGGTTGTGTATACCAAATTGCAGGAAGGTGATTTTGGTCAAAGAATAGGCAGCCACAGCTACATGAATATTTCCAAAAACATAAAAAGAAAACCATCGTTTCAACAAGTCCATTTCTTAAATTAAGAATTATAAAAATAATTAAATATTTCAGTATTATATCATTTTCAAAAATGAATCGATTTCATCAAAATTGAGTACTTTTGTGTTCCCTAATTTAAACAACTATTATGCGAACAGATTCTTTTGTTTTACGTCATCTTGGGCCAGGCCAAAATGAAGTATCTGAGATGTTAGACACTATTGGTGTAAGCTCACTTGATGAATTGATTTACAATACAATACCTAGCGATATTCGATTAAAGAACGTATTGAATTTACCGGAGGCAATGAGCGAAAGTGAATTTGCTTCGCATATTCAAAAACTCGGCAACAAGAACAAACAATTCAAATCTTATATTGGTCTTGGGTATCATCCCACCAACCTACCCGCAGTAATCCAAAGGAATATTTTTGAAAACCCGAGTTGGTACACTTCCTACACTCCATATCAGGCAGAGATTTCTCAGGGCCGACTTGAGGCCTTGCTCAATTATCAAACTGTTATTACGGATCTAACGGGGCTGTCATTAGCAAACTCTTCCTTACTCGATGAAGGTACAGCAGCAGCAGAGGCGATGCTCATGCTTTGGAACGCTAGAACCAGAAATCAGAAAAAGAACGGTGCAAATAAATTTTTTGTATCGGATGAACTGTTACCTCAAACCAGAGATATACTGATCACACGATCTGAACCGCTGGGAATTGAGTTAGTGCATGGTGACCACAGAACTATTTCGCTCAATGAAGATTTTTATGGATGCATCTTACAATATCCCGCAAAGGATGGAATGATCTATGACTACACCGCATTTATCGAAGAGGCACATAGCTTAGATATAAAAGCAGTAATTGCTGCTGACATCCTAAGCCTTGCCATCTTAAAGTCTCCTGCCGAAATGGGTGCAGACGTTGCTGTTGGAACCACCCAGCGCTTTGGAATCCCTCTTGGATTCGGAGGCCCTCATGCCGCCTATTTTGCAACCCATGACGAATACAAACGACATATCCCTGGTAGGATCATCGGAGTGACCGTTGATGCAGATAATAACAGAGCTTTACGTATGGCTCTGCAGACAAGAGAACAACACATCAAACGTGAAAGAGCCACTTCAAATATCTGTACTGCACAGGTACTCCTCGCTGTAATGGCTGGCATGTATGCGGTCTATCACGGAGGTGAAGGCATTAAATACATTGCAAGGCAAATTCATTCGTTGGCAAATATCCTTGATCAGGCCCTGCTCAAACTTGGATTACAACAGGAAAACAAAGCCTTCTTTGACACTTTGAAGATAAAGGTTTCCAATACCGATAAATTAAAGCATCTTGCTGAAGAGCAGGAAGTCAACTTTAACTATATTGATCAGAACACTATAAGCATTTCAGTAAATGAAACCACTACCGAATCGGACATTGAGCAGGTCATAGATATTTTGGCCCATGCAGAAAATTTGTACTCTTTAAAAATTACAGATTGCCCGGTGTCTCTGTCAATTCCGAAGGAATTGCAGCGTAGCTCAGCTTTTCTGACTCATGAGGTCTTTAAAAAATATCATTCTGAAACTGAGATGATGCGGTATATCAAAAGATTGGAAAGAAAAGATATTTCACTGGCTGATTCAATGATCTCACTAGGTTCATGCACCATGAAACTGAATGCAGCTACAGAAATGTTGCCTCTTAGTATGAGTAACTGGAATTCCATCCACCCTTTTGTTCCTGTAAATCAGGCTCAAGGATATCATGCAATGTTAAAGGAACTTGAGTCGCAACTTAACGAAATTACAGGCTTTGCCGCAACTTCCTTGCAACCTAATTCGGGGGCACAAGGAGAATATGCAGGTTTGATGGTGATCAGAGCCTTTCACAAATCCAATAATCAGGAACATCGAAATATTTGTCTGATCCCGGCCTCAGCTCATGGAACAAACCCTGCCTCAGCCGTGATGGCAGGTATGAAAGTTGTCGTTACGAAAACTTCTGAAACCGGTAATATAGATCTTGACGACCTAAGAGAAAAAGCCATTTTACACAAAGAAAACCTTGCGGCACTTATGGTCACTTACCCATCCACACATGGCGTTTTTGAATCTGAGATCAGAGAGATCACAAGGATCATTCACAACAATGGAGGTCAGGTATATATGGATGGCGCAAACATGAATGCACAAGTTGGATTGACTAATCCGGCAAGGATTGGAGCAGATGTTTGTCATTTGAACCTTCATAAAACTTTCGCCATCCCTCACGGAGGCGGAGGACCGGGCGTAGGCCCCATTTGTGTAGCATCTCATTTAGTAGATTTTTTACCATCGAATCCGGTGATCAAAACAGGAGGAACCAAGGCGATTAATGCCATATCGGCGGCACCATTTGGTTCTGCCATGGTTGATTTAATTTCTTACAGCTATATAAAAATGTTGGGTAGTAGTGGATTAACAGAATCTACTGTAACTGCAATTTTAAATGCCAATTACCTTAAATCAAGATTAGAAAAGCACTATAAGATCCTTTACGCCGGAGAAAAAGGGTTTGCGGCACATGAAATGATTGTCGACTTCAGAGAATTCAAAGCCAAGGGAATTGAGGTTACAGACATTGCCAAAAGATTGATGGATTATGGTTTTCACGCTCCCACAGTTTCTTTTCCGGTAGCGGGTACCCTCATGATAGAACCAACCGAAAGCGAAAATAAACAGGAAATTGACAAGTTTGCTGATGCTTTAATCCAGATCAAAAATGAAATTGATCATTATGACGGAGGTGACAGTGTACTTAAGAATGCCCCACACACTCAGGCTATGCTAACAGCTGATGAATGGGACCATACCTATTCTCGAAAAGAAGCTGCCTTTGCACTTGATTTTGTTTCTGAGAATAAATACTGGCCAACCGTACGAAGGGTGAACGATGCTTATGGAGACAGACATCTGGTCTGTTCCTGTAACCCGATAGAAGATTATATTGAACAATAAGATTATGAATAAAAGTTTGATTAGCTTAGAATACAATTAACTTAATGTTGAATTCTCCGTGCAAAGAGCAAGAATTCCAAAATTTTGTTAAATTTTTTAGAATTCAATTATCTAAAAAAGTTGTATTTTTGCCATTCTGAAAAAAATGTAAATACAAATGAAGAAAATAACAAAAGAAACCTATATCAACTGGTACAAAGACATGTTGTTTTGGAGAAAGTTCGAAGACAAATTAGCCGCTGTCTACATTCAACAAAAAGTAAGAGGTTTCCTGCATTTATATAACGGACAAGAAGCCTTACTGGCTGGTGCTTTGCACGCCATGGATGTATCAAAAGATAAAATGATCACAGCCTACAGAAACCACGTCCAGCCAATTGGAATGGGAGTTGATCCTAAAAGAGTAATGGCAGAATTGTATGGAAAAGTGACTGGTACTTCACAAGGTATGGGTGGTTCAATGCATATATTCTCAAAAGAAAAAGGATTTTATGGAGGACACGGTATTGTGGGAGGACAAATTCCTTTGGGAGCTGGAATCGCTTTTGCGGATAAGTACTTTGGTCGTGATGGTGTAACCATAACTTACTTTGGTGACGGTGCCGCAAGACAAGGTTCACTTCACGAAACCTTTAATATGGCTATGGCATGGAAATTACCGGTAGTGTTTATTGTGGAAAACAATGGTTATGCGATGGGTACTTCTGTTGCAAGAACGGCAAATCACGAGGAAATCTGGAAGTTAGGTTTGGCTTATGAAATGCCATCTGAACCTGTTGATGGAATGAATCCTGTTTTAGTTGCCCAGGCAATGGACAAAGCAATCAAACATGCAAGAAGCGGCAAGGGTCCTTATTTCCTTGAAATGAAAACATATAGATACAGAGGGCACTCCATGAGTGATGCTCAAAAATACAGAACAAAGGACGAAGTCGCTGAATACAAAAAGATCGACCCTATTTCTCAGGTTCTTGAGGTGATCAAAGAAAAGAAATACCTGAGCGATAAGCAAATTCAAGCCATTAATGACGATGTGAAAGAACGAGTTTTGGCCTGTGAGAAATTTGCGGATGAATCACCTTATCCTGAAAAACAGCAATTATACGATATGGTTTATGAAGAAAAGGGGTACCCTTTTTTAAACCACAGATTGTAAATATTTATACTATCAAAAGTTAATTATCCAATAAAGAAAAAATATATGGCTGAAATTATAAACATGCCGAGATTGAGTGATACCATGACCGAGGGAGTTGTGGCCAAATGGCTTAAACAGGTTGGCGACAAAATTGAAGAAGGAGATATTCTTGCCGAAATTGAAACTGACAAAGCCACCATGGAATTCGAATCATTTCATGAGGGTACGTTGCTGCATATTGGCGTAAATGAAGGAGAAACTGCAAGTGTTGATGCTTTATTAGCTATTATTGGAGATGAAGGAGATGACTATAAAAGCCTGTTAAACCAGTCGAATGGTGCAGATAATGAAAGTGAAAAAGAGGAGGTTCCTGCTGCAGTTATTGAAGAAAGTGTTTCTGGGCAAGTAGAAGCACCTCAAGGCGTGGAAGTCATAACCATGCCCAGATTAAGTGATACCATGTCTGAAGGAACAGTAGCTAAATGGTTGAAAAAAATTGGGGATACCGTAGATGAAGGAGATATCCTAGCGGAAATTGAAACTGATAAAGCCACGATGGAATTTGAATCATTCCATGAGGGAACCTTACTGTATATAGGAGTTGAGGAAGGCGAAACAGCAAGTGTTGATGCCATTTTAGCTATTATTGGAGAAAAAGGAACTGATGTTGCTGCATTTGCAGAAGGTTTGAAAACCCAATCGGATGCATCAAAATCAACTGAAGCCGGCGAAGATAAGTCTCCTGTGGCGGCTTCTTCAAGTGCTGAGCCTGCAAAGGTACTTAGCCAACAGCCTGTTGTGCCTGTTACTTCAAATACTGGAGGTAGAATTGTTGCTTCTCCTTTGGCAAAAAAATTGGCAGCTGAAAAGAATATCAACCTTTCTCATATTCAGGGAACCGGAGAAGGTGGAAGAATCATCAAGAGAGATATAGAAAATTATACACCCGGAGCAGGAGCAGGTTCTCAACTGCCATTTGTTCCATCAGGACAGGAAAGCTTTGAGGAAATTCCAAATTCTCAAATGAGGAAAGTTATTGCGAGAAGATTGGGTGAATCAAAATTCACGGCACCTCATTATTATTTGAATGTAGAATTTGATATGGATAATGCGATTGCATTCAGAATACAATACAATTCCATTCCCGATACAAAGATCTCTTTTAATGACATTGTGGTAAAAGCAACAGCTTTAGCACTGAAACAATTTCCTCAGGTAAACTCACAATGGTTCGATGACAGAATCAAAAAGAATCATCATGTACATATTGGGGTAGCAGTTGCAGTTGAAGACGGATTATTGGTTCCTGTCTTAAAATTTGCAAATGAGCAGAGCCTTACGCAAATAGGAAGCCAGGTAAAAGATTTTGCCGGAAGGGCAAGAAACAAAAAGCTGACTCCTGAAGAAATGGATGGAAGTACTTTTACAATTTCAAATTTAGGAATGTTTGGTATTACTGACTTTACCAGTATTATCAATCAACCTAATTCGGCTATACTTTCGGTAGGCGCCATTGTTCAAAAACCTGTAGTAAAAGAAGGAAATATTGTTGTGGGGAATACCATGAAACTGACGCTTGCCTGTGATCATAGAACTGTAGATGGGGCAACAGGAGCTTTATTCCTTCAAACCTTGAAAGAGTATATTGAGAATCCGGTAACGATGCTGGTATAGTGAATTATAGATTCATTTAAAAACCCTGTGTTCGTAACACAGGGTTTTTTTTTGCCATTTCTCAGTGATTCATTCTTCGTATATTTGAGACGAGCTAGTTTGATATATCCTCAGCTAATCTGTTTTTTTATCAATTTTCAATACGCTAAAAAAAGTGACTATGGACAACAAACCATTGAATTCCTTTAAGATATCCCGATTTATCAATGAAGAAGCTTATGGAGGAATCTTATTGATTATGGCAACCATAGTAGCTATGTACTGGGCGAATTCTTCATTTTATGATTCATATCATTATATATGGCATGACTATAAAGTTGGATTTGTATGGGGAGAATTAAACATGGTTGTCTCCCTACATCATTGGATTAATGACGGATTAATGGCGCTGTTCTTTTTTGTGGTGGGATTAGAAATCAAGAGAGAGATCATGGGAGGAGAACTGTCGTCTATTAAAAAAGCTTCATTGCCTATTGCCGCAGCTATTGGAGGAATGATTGTGCCTGCCCTGTTTTACGTTTTCGTCACCATAAATTATCCCGACTATATCAATGGGTGGGGTATCCCAATGGCAACTGATATTGCTTTCGCCCTCGGCTTACTTGCCATGCTAGGAAACAGAGTGCCATTGAATCTTAAAATATTTTTGACCGCACTCGCTATTGCTGATGACCTGGGTGCCGTCATGGTGATTGCTGTTTTTTACACAGAATCAATTGATTTTACAGAACTACTTTATGCTGGTTTCTTTATCGCTGTATTGATAATAGCTAATTTGGCAGGTATTCGACGAACAGTTTTTTATGCGCTTATTGGTTTTATCGGAGTCTGGATTGCATTTATCTATTCTGGTGTTCATGCCACGATTGCAGGTGTCCTGATTGCCCTGACTATTCCGGCCAGAACAAAAATTGGTGAAACTGATTATATAAATAAATTAACCGTTTATTTAGACAAGTTTAAAAACGAAAGTCCTGATACAAAAAGCACGCTGCTTACCAAGAATCAGGTACATCTCATTTCAGATATCGAAGACCTTAATGATAAGGCCCATACCCCACTACAAAAACTTGAACATGCCCTGCATCCGTTAACGGCTTACTTTATTTTACCAGTATTTGCATTGAGCAACGCAGGAGTGCATATTGATGGAAAAATCATTGATATGCTAATACACCCTATTTCTTTAGGTATCATAGTAGGGCTGGTACTGGGTAAATTCATTGGAATTTCCCTTTTGTCTAAACTAGTAGTTAAATTGAAGATTTCACAACTTCCTCAAGGAGTTAGTTGGAATCAAATTTATGGAGTTGCCTTTTTGGCTGGGATAGGTTTTACCATGTCGATGTTCATTTCGGATCTCGCATTTAAAGACGATTCATTCAAACAAATTGCAAAGGTAGGTATCATGGCTGCCTCAGCAATATCAGCAATTATTGGTATGTTGTGGCTGGGCCTAAGCTCAAAGAAACAGGAATAAATTTTTTAATACTTTCTAATTAATACTTGATTTATGGACCCATTATGGATCTTTTTTGCCTTTGGTTTTGGATTTGCGGTAAAACAGATAGGCCTTCCCCCACTCGTTGGATTTCTTATGGCCGGATTCGCCTTGAACGTTTTTGGAGTTCAAAATAGTGTAGCCCTTGTTCATATTGCAGATTTCGGAGTTTTACTTCTTTTATTTACAATCGGATTAAAACTGAAAGTCAAAAACCTTTTAAAACCCGAAATTTGGGCAGGCTCTTCTGTTCACATACTAATTACTACGCTGATATTTGGATTATTGATCCTTTTCCTTGGGCTTTTTGGTTTTTCGAAATTTACAAACCTAAGCATTCAAACGTCCTTTATGATTGCCTTTGCACTTAGTTTTTCAAGTACGATTTTTGCTGTCAAAATTCTTGAGGAAACCGGGAGCATTAAAAGTACACATGGACGAATAGCTATAGGAATATTAGTGATGCAAGACATTTTTGCAGTACTATTTCTCACCCTGAGCTCGGGAAAAACACCTTCGGTATGGGCACTTGCCTTGCTTCTACTGCTCCTTGTTCCGAAATTGATTAAAAACCGAAAACTCTCTTTTATCTTATATAAAACCGGTCATGGAGAATTACTGATTCTATTAGGGGTTTTACTTCCATTGTCTGGGGCTGCTTTATTCTCAGTTGTTGGCTTGAAACCAGATCTGGGGGCCCTTGTTTTTGGGATGTTACTGGCCGATCACGATCGCGCTGAAGAACTTGCAAATACCATGTTGGGTTTTAAGGACCTATTTTTGGTTGGGTTTTTCCTAACGATAGGCTTATCGGGTACACCAACTCCTGAAGCCTTTGGTATTGCGGTTTTCCTTGCGCTTCTGATGCCTTTGAAAATGATGCTGCTCTTCGTTATTTTAACCAGGTTCAAATTGAGAGCAAGAACTTCGGCACTAAGTTCTTTTAACCTTGCGAACTATAGTGAATTTGGACTTATAGTCGGTGCCGCAGGGGTTGCCAAAGGTTGGATCAGTACTGAATGGCTGGTCATATTCGCCGTTTCCTTATCAATTACCATGATCATGGCTTCCCCATTGAATATGAAAGCTCAGCTGATATATGCCAGGTTTCAAAATTATTTTCTTCGTTTTGAGACAGAAACACGTTTACCTGAAGATAAACCCATTGTTTTTGAACAAGAGGAAGTTATCGTTTTCGGTATGGGAAGAACTGGGTCTGAGGTCTATAGGATTATGACAGAAAAACACCATAAAAATGTATTGGGAATAGACATTAACCTTGAGGTCATCGAAAAGAAAAATGCTTTGGGATATCACGTTATTCAGGGTGATGCCACCGATCTTAATTTTTGGCAACGCGTCAATATGTCGGCTAATCTTCCTTTGGTAATTCTGGTTACTCCAAGTCATGCAACACACATGAGCGTTATTGAACAATTGAATCAAATCCATTGCAATATAAAAGTGGCTGCTATCTCCAGATACGATGATGAAATGAAAGAGTTGACCAATGCAGGTGTTGAAGTCGTTTTTAACCTATACGAAGAAGCCGGGTTCGGTTTCGCCAACCATACTTATAACCAAATATACGGCAAAACCTAAGTCAAGAATCAGGGTTTTTTTGAATTCAAAACCTTTTCTGAAAGGCCTTCGTATTTTATGATATAAACTCCTCTATTGATAATACCTCCAGAAGTATTTTCAATAAAATCATATTTAGTTCCAATTCTCTCTGAAACTCCTTGATTTATAATATCAGGGTTATTGGCAAGACGTTGCAATAAATCATAGATAACGTCAAAGCCCTCAACAGCAAAAGGCGATGGCCTGCCAAAATATTTCTTTTTATAAATAGCTTCAAAGTATCTGTAGTCATCCGCAGCATGATCTATAAAAATATTACTCGGGTAATGGAAATTAACCCGTGCTAAAAAATTATTGTCAATTTTATTAAAGTTTCTGTCTTTCTCAAAGCTAAAAACAAGCAAACTGTCTGCCTCAGGAAAAACCCCTAAATTATTGAAAACGTCACCCAAATATGCCGGTTCATTATCGGTTATAATAAACCAATTTACAATATTTCGTTCTAGGGTATCACGGAACACCTTGAATTTATCTGGCTTGATATAACCATCCTTTGGTTCGAGAATCTTCACTTCTTTCTCAGGATTTAAAGCCTGAAGATCTGCAATGATACGATCATATTGTTCTTGTGACCTTTGGCTCTCGTTCTTGATGACAATCAGATCCTGGTTTTCATAATTGGCCTTTATATAATCCATCATCTCTTCTGTATGATTCTCAAGTGACGCTCTTTCCTGTACCAACTTTTTGCTGTCAATATCAGAATGATTCTTAGTAGAGATCGGTGAAATAATCAAAGGTTTTCCATACTTGAGATTATTGGAAACCACTTTCACATTTGAAAGGAATAACGGACCCACAATAGCATCAAATTCTTGCAGTTCCACCTGATCACTGAACTTTCTGGAAACTTGCTTATTGTTTTCTGTATCGAAAACTTTCATCTGTACAGATAATCCTTGTTTTTTCAAAGAATCAATAGCAATTAAAGCGCCGAAATAGAAATCAGTTGTTATAGTCAATAGCCTGTCTCCCTCAAAATTCAAACTATCTCTTTTGCTTTTAAAAGGCAGCATCATTGCAATTTTAAGTTCAGTATCCGCCGGAATATCGTCTAAAAACAAAGGTTTTTCGGCAATTAAAAGATTTGGAATTTTGATCAGCATTCCTTCTTTGATTCCATTTGAAACTTCCGGATTTAATGCCAATAATTCATCCTCAGTGATTCCAAATTTTCTGGTGATACTGTACATCGTTTCCAATTTTTGAACCTCATAAATCAGAAACTCATCATCTACGGTTGTGACAGCCTCAATGGGTACGATGATGACATCATCTATTTGCAATCCATTTCGAACAATCTTGGGATTTAATTCTTCAAGATAGTCAATGGATATGCCGAATTTTTTTGAAATACTGTATTTTGTCTCCTTAGGTTTAACCAAATAAGGCTGTGTATTTGCCTCTTTGGCCTGTAACTCGGAGTCATCAATCTTCAATGGGATCTTAATTACCTGCCCTATCTTTAAACCATTTCCGGATAAAAACCGGTTATTTTGAGTGAGTTCTTCAGCAGTTATATCAAAGCTTTTAGTAATGCTGTACATAGTCTCCTTAGGCAACACCTCATGGTAAATGAACTTGTCGACAATAATATCCTTTTCCCCCACGCCTCTAAGATCGGCAATGCTTATATCTTCCAAAGGGTCATACTGCTTATTGGGAATAATGATAATGTCGTTGGCTATAACATTGTCTTTGACATCAGGATTCAGTTTTAGAAGATCATATGGTGTTATTGCTAATACTTTCGAAATACTTTGAATAGTCTCCCCTTCTTTGACTTTATATGTGATGAATTTTTTGTCTTGAGCAAAAAGAGCTGACAATCCAAAAAACAATAAAAAAATTACAAGCTTAATATTTTTCATAAAGTACCGAGTTCTATTAATTCTAAACTGAAATTGATCTTCGATATTTCATCAAAGATATGTTTTTTTAATTTTTTATTTCCTTTTCCTAAAAAACATCCTAAGCGCACTCTGAACCAAGGCTGTCAAAAGGTTGTCAGGTATGTGTTACTCCCATTCAATCGTTGCTGGTGGTTTTGAACTGATATCATAAACTACTCTGTTCACTCCTCTTACACCGTTAATAATCTTGTTGGAGGTCTCCTGAAGAAATTTATAAGGGAGGTCTACCCAATCAGCAGTCATACCATCGGTTGACGACACTGCTCTCAAAACTACCGCCTTCTCATAAGTCCTTTCATCACCCATCACTCCTACAGATTGAACAGGCAATAACATCGCTCCTGCCTGCCACACTGAATCATACAATTTCCATCGTTTTAAGCCATCAAGAAAGATATGATCAACTTCCTGCAGCATTTCAACTTTTTCCGCAGTAATATCGCCTAATATTCTGATTCCCAAGCCAGGTCCAGGAAAAGGATGTCTACCAAGAAGTTCATCATCGATACCTAAACTTCTTCCAACCCTTCTTACTTCATCTTTAAAAATGGTTCGCAAAGGTTCGACAATCTTAAGCTTCATAAAATCAGGAAGTCCGCCAACATTGTGATGTGACTTGATTGTAGCTGAAGGTCCGCCAGTGGCAGATACCGATTCAATCACATCAGGATATATGGTCCCCTGGGCCAGCCAGGTTACATCTTCAATCAAATGCGCTTCCTCATCAAATACTTCTATAAAGGCATTCCCAATGGCCTTCCTTTTCAACTCAGGGTCTTCTATTCCTTTTAATTTATCAAGAAACTTCTCAGATGCATCTACTCCTTTCACATTGAGTCCCATGTGTTGATACTGATCAAGGACGCTTTCAAATTCATTTTTTCTCAACAAACCGTTATTCACAAAAACACAGTAAAGGTTTTTGCCAATCGCCTTGTCGAGCAGGACTGCTGCAACGGTACTATCAACACCCCCAGACAAACCAAGTACCACCTTTTCATCTCCAATTTTATCTTTAAGTTCGGCTACCGTTGTTTCTACAAAAGAGGTTGGGGTCCAGTCTTGCTCCAATCCCGCGATATGAACCAGAAAATTTTCAAGTAGTTGTTTACCGTCAGATGAATGATATACTTCGGGGTGAAATTGTATCGCATAGGTTTGCTCATCCCCAATTTTAAAAGCTGCATTATCAATATCATTTGTACTGGCAATCACCTTAAAATTCTCAGGTAAATCTATAATCGTATCGCTATGGCTCATCCAAACCTGAGAGCCCTCGTCTATACCATCAAACAGCTCGTTACGCTGATCTATATATGATAAATTAGCCCTACCGTATTCACGTGAACTGGATTGACCGACCTTACCTCCAAAGAAATGCACCAGGTATTGAGCTCCATAGCAAATCCCCAAAAGTGGTTTCTTCCCTTTGATTTCTGAAAGATCAGGATGAGGCGCATCTCCATTTCTAACAGAATGCGGGCTTCCCGACAGAATCACCGCCTGAAAATCATTTACATCAAATTTATTGCTGTTGTATGGGTGAATTTCACAGTATATATTTAGTTCCCTTACCCTTCTGGCGATAAGTTGTGTGACCTGTGACCCAAAATCTAAAATTAGAACCTTGTTTTGCATCCGCAAAAATAAAATTTAATTCAGATAAATGATAGTCTATATAAATATTTTATCAATGAATTTTATTTTCTATTTTTAGATTTTATTGACATTTAAATAAATATCATGATAAAATATTCTTTTCTAGTATTCGCTTTGCTGAATATTGGGCTTACAACAAGCTTAGCATCTCAGGAGCATGAAGAAAATGTAATTCATCATGAAAATAACGAAGATCATAAAAAACATTTGATTAGTGCTTCAATCAATCATACGATCATTTTTTCAGGAATTAAGGATAACAATAGCAGCAGCAGCAGCTTATCACTTCCTTCTTTTGGATTAAACTATACGTACTGGTTCAATCATACTTGGGCCATCGGACTGCACAATGATATTATAATCGAAGATTTTGTGGTCAAAGAAACAAACAGCGGGAATGCAAGAAGCAGTGGCGAAGGCGAAGAAACTGTGGGTATAGAAAGAGGTACACCGATCTCTTCAGTAATCGTGGGTCTTTATAAACCCTGGCCATTTCTTGGAATAATGGCTGGTGTCGGACGCGAATTCTCTAGTCATGAAGATTTTACCGTTGTTCGATTTGGATTAGAATTTCCCTATCACCTGCCACATAACTGGGAACTCTTCGGTGTTTTAAGCTATGACATCAATATTAATGCCTATAAAAGTCTCACTTACGGAATTGGTATTGGCAAGATGTTTTAATAAACAGGCTCTAGAATGTACAACAATTGTGCACTATTCATATAGTCAACTGATGTCAGGCGTCTTCCTGACAACGGAAACTCAATAATTTAATACCTATTTAATCACTTTGTTGCCTGAAATCCGCAAATAACCTTGAGGATGAGAAACTGTTCCTTGAAAAGAATCCATTTGAAATCGCAGAAAAATATCTATTTTTTCTCCATCCATAACAATATATGCTCTCACTTTGTTGTCTTCATAGATTATGTCATGCATCGGAATGGACCGATTCCAAAAGATCACTTTTCCATTAAGAACTTCCTCTTCATAGCTAAATTCCAAAGAGCCTTTTTGGTATTTCAAACCGATCGATGGGGTCTCATATTCCCAGGTACCCAATAAATCATTAGGTTCTGGATCATGCCTTACCTCAGTAAAACTTAATGTTAAGAAAAGCAATAATAAGGGGAAACCTGCGCGTAAAAATTTTATCATATATAAGCTATTAATATTAAGCCTGCGAAAATACAAAAAAAGAATGTTTAAACAAGTCTAAAAAATACTGAACATTTCAAATATGTTTTAAACAAAATTTTGTGATCATCCACTTAAGATATCAAGAGAATAAACAAGGTATAAGCAATATAAGGTCATTAATCTTGTTATCATAAGTTCAAACAAATAATTTAACCTAGCAATACATTAAAATGATGTTAAAAAAAATCTTATTAGTCGCCTTCCTATTCGTTTCAATTATTGAAGCTGAGGCTCAATCCTATGAATTCAGAATCGTAACAAGTATTGAATCGGTAGTTCCTATGGGGCTTGGTAGATCGCGAATCATTTCCAATCAGGAAGACAAAGATTACAAGGAATACACTTCTTCGAGAACAGAAGAAAACAAAAAGCAGAACAAATCAAAACGTGGAGATTCCAAAGTTGATGATTTTGACGAAACCAAAATACTCAACTTCTATAGCGCAACAGGTATTAATTTTCAAAATATTGCCTCAAATGATGCGTTGCTCTCATCAAAAGTAAATACCATGATAGAAGAAGGGTGGGAATTGGCATTTGTAACCAGTGGTGTAGAAAGTGATTCAGGTAAAGGTGATGGAACAGGAATTTTTATTACACGATTTATATTTAAACGCTTGAAATCTTAATTTTTGAATTAAGCTAACAGATCGGGTAAAACTGTCTGCAAGGAAAAAATTATTAGGCCTTAGCCTTATTAATAAAAAAACCGTCACGCTAAAAGCGTGACGGTTTTTAATTTATGAACACTAGTTACTACTAATTAGTCTTCTTTTACTTCTTCAAAATCAACATCCTGAACGTCATCCTGTGCGGTTTCACCGTCTCCGGTCGCTTCAGCACCAGCATCAGCACCTGGTTGAGCGCCTCCAGCCTGTGATTCTTGTTGAGCCTTGTAAATTTCTTCTGAAGCAGCTTTCCAGGCTTCATTGATTTTCTCCATGGCCGCATCAATCAGTGCCAGATCTTTAGACTCGTGAGCCTTTTTCAATTCTTCCAAAGAAGATTCGATAGGTGCTTTCTTATCATCAGAAAGCTTCTCTCCAAATTCTTTTAACTGACTTTCTGTTTGAAAAATCATCGCATCAGCACCATTGATCTTTTCAGCGGTTTCTTTTGCTTTCGTATCAGCATCTGCATTAGCTTCGGCATCAGCTTTCATTTTTTGGATATCTTCATCAGACAATCCAGATGAAGCCTCAATACGGATATTATGTTCTTTACCTGTACCTTTATCTTTAGCAGACACATTAATAATACCGTTTGCATCTATATCAAAGGTCACCTCAATTTGAGGAACCCCTCTTTGTGCTGGTGGAATTCCATCGAGATGGAATCTGCCAATTGTTTTATTATCAGCTGCCATCGCTCTTTCTCCCTGCAACACATGGATCTCAACTGAAGGCTGGTTATCAGCCGCTGTAGAAAACACTTGTGATTTCTTAGTAGGAATCGTCGTATTGGATTCAATTAATTTCGTAGCAACATTACCCATGGTTTCAATTCCCAATGAAAGTGGTGTCACGTCTAATAAAAGTACATCTTTCACATCTCCGGTAAGTACTCCTCCCTGGATCGCTGCTCCAATAGCAACTACTTCATCAGGGTTCACCCCTTTTGATGGTTTCTTTCCGAAGAATTTTTCAACCTCTTCCTGGATCTTAGGCATTCGCGTAGAACCACCAACCAGTATCACCTCATCAACATCCGATTTGCTCAGATCCGCATCTTTCAATGCAGAAGCAACAGGACTCATTGATCTCTTTACCAAAGTGTCTGATAATTTTTCAAAATGAGCTCTCGTTAAGGTTTTTACAAGGTGCTTAGGACCTGAAGCTGTAGCAGTTACGTAAGGTAAATTGAGTTCCGTTTGTGTACTTGACGACAATTCAATTTTAGCCTTTTCAGCCGCCTCCTTCAATCTTTGAAGCGCCATAGGGTCTTTTCTAAGATCTATATTCTCTTCCTTTTTGAATTCTTCAGCCAGCCAGTCAATGATCACCTGATCAAAGTCATCACCACCTAAATGGGTATCCCCATTGGTAGACAATACTTCAAAAACACCGTCTCCAATCTCTAAAATGGAAATATCAAAAGTACCTCCTCCAAGGTCATAAACGGCTATCTTTTTATCCTGACCAGATTTATCTAAACCATAAGCCAAAGCTGCTGCAGTAGGCTCATTTATAATTCTGCTTACTTTCAAACCTGCGATCTCACCTGCTTCTTTTGTAGCTTGTCTTTGAGCATCATTAAAATAAGCAGGAACTGTTACAACTGCCTCTTTTACTTCGGTTCCCAGATAATCTTCAGCAGTTTTTTTCATTTTCTGCAACACCATAGCAGAAATTTCCTGAGGTGTGTACAACCTTCCGTCAATATCAACTCTTGGTGTATCATTATCTCCTTTCACAACTTTATAAGGAACTCTTTCAGCTTCCATTTTGGATTCTGAAAATTTATTTCCCATAAATCTTTTGATAGAATATACGGTATTAACAGGATTGGTAACTGCCTGACGTTTTGCAGGATCTCCAACCTTTCTTTCACCACCTTCAACAAAAGCAACGATAGAAGGCGTTGTGCGTTTTCCTTCTGCATTAGGAATTACAACAGGCTCATTTCCTTCCATTACTGAAACGCATGAGTTGGTTGTTCCTAAATCTATTCCAATTATCTTACTCATAATATTATATTTTAATTTTTATCGATTCTTATATTTCAATTACTGTTGCTGTATAGTCAATCACTATGCCATAGCCGAAATTTCCATAATATGTCATCTTTTTGACATATTATAATGACATACTGACATAAATACACTAAAAACAGGCCAGCTTTGGCTTATTTTTCTGAATGAATAAAAACACAATGTACTTGTAAATGGCCAAAGAAGAACTTATTTTTGGTTCATTCATTCATATCATAAATCGTTTTGAAATTATTTGTTCTCTTTTTAATTCTTGTCTTCAATCTGAATTTTGGCGCTGCTCAGCAATTACTTCCAAGAGAATTCAGAGGAGTGTGGGTGGCTACCGTTGGCAACATAGACTGGCCCAGTGCTAAAAACTTGAGTGCTGATCAACAAAAAAAAGAAATCATAAATATGCTGGATCTTTTCAAAAGCATGAATTTCAACGCAATCATATTCCAGATAAGACCTTCCGCTGATGCTTTCTACAATTCTAAATATGAACCGTGGTCATTTTATTTGAACGGAACAAACAACAAAGCACCTTCTCCTTATTATGACCCTTTGGCCTTTATGATTCAAGAAGCCCATAAAAGAGGCATGGAATTACATGCATGGCTGAATCCATATCGAGCTGTTGTCAACTATCAGGAATACAGATCAAATCCATTTCCACTTACGTATGAAAAACCCGAATGGTTTATCAATTACGGCAAAAACAAATATTTTGATCCTGGAATACCCGAAGTCAGGGCGCATACTATAAAAGTTGTAACCGATATTGTCCAAAACTACGACGTGGATGCCATTCATTTTGATGATTATTTCTATCCTTATCAAATTAAAGGTCAGGAATTCAATGACCAGCGGAGTTTCAAAACTTTTGGCGGAGATTTCTATCCTGATCAAAGGGATAACTGGAGAAGGCAAAATGTAGATAAAATAATCCAGGAATTATCCCTTACTATTAAAAGCATTAAACCCTGGGTTCAATTCGGGATCAGTCCGTTTGGGGTTTGGCGAAATCGTACGGATGATCAGCGAGGTTCAGCCACTGACGCCGGTCAGACAAATTATGATCATCTATATGCCGACATACTTTTATGGATGAAAAAAGGGTGGTTAGACTATATTCTTCCTCAAGTCTATTGGCGTATTGGACATGAGAAAGTTGATTATAAGGAAATTGTTCAATGGTGGGCCGGTAATTCATTTAACACCAAACTTTATATTGGACATGGAATGTACAGGCTTGGGAATAACGAGGAAGACAAGGCATGGAATCTTCAAAATCCTACGCAAATCGAACAACAACTCAATGTGAATTCCAGCATTTCTCAAATCAAAGGAAGTGTATTTTTTAGCGCCAAATCATTTACCAAAAATCCTTTTAAAATAAATGAAATATTGAGTGATAAATATTTTCAAACACCTGCATTACAACCTATTGCTAATAAACAAGAAAAATTCGCCCCACAACCTGTGATCAATGCCAGGTTGAGAAAATTTAAAAACAAACAATATATCCTGGAATGGGACCTCATGTCTGAAAAAACTGAGCATGAGGCTGTAAAATTCCTCATATTTCAATTTGACGGAAATGAAGTGCACAATATAAACAAGGCTTCGAATTTAATAAGTCTTACAGGTGAGACTTCGCTTCTTATTCCGAAGAAAAACCTTAAAGCCGGCAATAGTCTGTTGATCCTTGCTGTGAGCAGGAACAACAATGTGAGTAGCCCTGTTCGCGTTAAAATGTAGAACTATCTGGTAAATACAAGCTCATTAGAACCGGATAAATTCTCATCGTAGGCATAATTTTTATAATTAAATCCTTTCAGTCCTTCAATATCGGTGATTTTATTCTGTATAATATAGCGCACCATAAGGCCTCTTGCATGCTTGGCAAAGGTCATAATCATTTTGTATTCACCATTTTTAAAGTCTTTAAAAACCGGAGTAACAACAGTAGCCTTCAATTCCTTTTTATCAATCGCTTTGAAGTATTCATTACTGGCTAAATTCACTAATAATTCACCTTCAGAAAGTTCTTCATTCAGGGAATTGGCAATGAGCTTATCCCAAAATTTATACAAATTTGGCTTGGTACCTACCTTTAATCTTGTTCCCATTTCCAAACGATAAGGCTGCATCAAATCAAGAGGTTTTAAAACACCATACTGACCTGATAAGATTCTAAGATGTTCTTGCAAAAAGTCAAGATCTTCCGCAGGAAGACTACTGACATCCAAACCTCGATATACTTCGCCGGTAAAGGCATATACTGCCTGCTTTGCGTTTTCAAGATCAAAGGGAAGTTCCCAGTTTTGATTTCTTTCAAAGTTTAATTGCCCTAAAGCCGGAGAGATAGACATTAGCTTGGACAAACTTCGTGCAGACTTTTTTCTTACTATTTTATTCAATCTTTCGGCTTGTTTCAAAAAAATAGCTTGACTAAAATCACTGGTAGGAGCCTTTGATTCGAAATTAAGCGACTTAGCGGGTGAAATAACTATTTTCATTTGATTTAAAATTAGTCTAAGATCAGATTTCGTGTTGATTTACTGTATAATTTCTCCATTTCTCAAGGCATTGTTTCATATCCTCAGGCATTTCGGAGTTAAAAAATAGTTTTTCTTTGCTTTCCGGATGTTCAAACCCAAGAGTCTTGGCATGCAGTGCCTGTCTGGGAAGAATCTTAAAACAATTGTCTACAAACTGTTTGTATTTGGTATACGTGGTTCCTTTTAAAATTCTGCTACCGCCATACCTTTCGTCATTGAATAAGGGATGACCCAAAAACTTAAAATGCGCCCTTATCTGATGGGTTCTTCCGGTTTCCAGCTTACATTCGACCAAGGTTACATAGCTAAATCGTTCCAAAACCTTATAATGTGTTACTGCGTGCTTACCAAAATCACCTTCAGGGAAAACATCCATTTGGAGCCTGTTTTTAAAACTTCTGCCAACGTTACCTGTAATGGTTCCTTCATCTTCGATCAAACTACCCCAAACCAGTGCTAGATACAAGCGTTCTGTGGTTCGATTAAAAAACTGCTTTGCCAGATTTGCCATGGCATACTCGGTTTTGGCCACCACAAGCAAACCGCTGGTATCCTTATCGATTCTATGCACTAAACCCGGTCTTTCATTACTGTTCTTGGGTAAATTCTCAAAATGATAAATAAGTCCGTTCACCAAAGTTCCACTATAATTTCCATGTCCTGGATGAACAACCATTCCTGCCGGTTTATTAACTACAATCACCTCTTCATCCTCATGAATAATATCCAAATCAATATTTTCGGGAACCAATAAGTTCTCATGTGGAGGATGTGCCAAGACAACTCTTACAACATCTTGAGCCTTAACTTTATAATTGGTCTTAACTATAGAATCGTTTACCAGAACATTGCCAGCCTTAATTGCCTGCTGAATCTTGTTCCTTGTCGAATTTTCAATGAAATTCATCAGAAACTTGTCAACCCTTAAAGGTTCTTGTCCTTCACTGGCAACAAATTTAAAATGTTCATACAACTCATCATCGACAGTAATATGTTCTTCATTTTCACTCATTTCAATGTCTGATATTCAAAAGTTTAGCTAATTTATTTGATTGAATCTCTATCTACGAGTCCATCCCCCAAAACAAGATCAATCACTGTGTTTTTGGGCAAACGATCTCCAGGCATTATATTTTTACTCCCAATCTCGAGACCTCTTACAACATCCCTACCAAGGTCTTTTACAAATCTTTCTTTCCCAATCCTGAAACCCAAGGATTTTAGTTGAATAACAACCTGTCTTTTTGTTTGATCGAGAACGTTCGGTACCGCCACCTTTCTGTAATCCGAAGGATTTAAAGTGAGGTATATTTTTCTGTTTTCCTTAACAAAATCACCGGGCATAGGGTTTTGTTCTATAACCGATTTTGGTGGAAATTTAGGATTGAAACTGGCCGAGTCAATAACCACGTAATTCAATTTGAATTCTCCAAGGATCTTTTCCGTATCTGCCAAACTGAGCATTCCCAAATTCGGAACCTCGATTTTTTCATCGTGTTTAGTGTGATATCCCAACCATTTTATCAGTCCAAATAAGAGCATGAGGGAAATGGCAACCATTAGAATAAGCGTCCTTAAAAACTCCTTACTTTTTAGGTATTTCAGTACATTCATTTCTCAAATAAAATTTGTCAAATATACTTTAAAAATTGATAACATATAGACTAGCAATCTGTGTTTAAAGTCTTTTTTGTAAGTTTGCTCATATCAGCCGGCAAGGCCTTAAGAACAGTATTAATGAAAAAAAATATAGCCATCATCATGGGAGGATACTCCTCTGAAGCAGGTATTTCACTTCAAAGTGGAAATGTGGTGTACAAGCATCTTGACAAAGAAAAATTCGATATTTTTCGCGTTCTTATTTTAAGAGACAAGTGGGTGTATCAGGATGAAAATGAGCAGGAACATCCCATCAACATGGCAGATTTCACCACAACTGTAAACGGCTATAAGATAAAATTTGATTTTGTTTTCAACGCAATACATGGGCATCCAGGGGAAGACGGTACTCTATTGGCCTATTTTGATCTCTTGGGTATCAAGCACTCCTCGGCACCTTTTTACCAGATGGCCGTGGCCTTCAACAAACGAGACTGCCTCAGTTTGTTAAGCCCTTATGGCATAAAAACTGCCAGATCAATCTATTTGAACCTAGGAGATGCTATTTCTTTTACCGAAATAAAAGCTGCAGTTGGTTTTCCTTGTTTTGTCAAACCGAACAGAGCAGGTTCCAGTTTTGGAATCAGTAAGGTGTATAAAGAAGAAGAACTCTCAGTAGCCTTGAAAAAAGCTTTTCAAGAGGATGATGAAATTCTAATTGAACAATTCCTGGATGGAATTGAAGTTTCAGTAAGTGTCATTAATTGGCAGGGTGACATCATGGCCCTCCCGATTACAGAGATCGAGTCTGACAATGATTTTTTTGATTATGAGGCAAAATATTTAGGACAATCCCGTGAAATTACACCGGCAAGAATATCCGAGACGCAAAAAAAGAACGTCAGTGAAATGGCGATAAAAATCTACAAAAAAATGAGACTTAATGGCCTGTCAAGATCCGATTTTATCTTTGTGGGAGACGAGCCGTATTTTATAGAACTCAATATGGTTCCTGGATTATCTCCTGAAAGTATTTTACCCAAACAAGCAAAAGAGGCAGGTATTAGTTTATCCGACCTTTTTGAGAGTACCATCCATGCAAGTTAAGCTCCTAAAACCAAACAACATGAAAAAAACAGCTGTTTTCCCCGGATCCTTTGATCCCCTTACCCTTGGACATACCGATATTATTGACAGGAGTCTTCCTCTTTTTGATGAGATCATTATTGCCATTGGAACAAACTCTTCGAAAAAGTATATGTTTAGTTTGGAAGAACGACGTGAATTCATTGAGAAGACATATGCTCATCAGCCAAAAGTGATTGTCGACACCTATCAAGGATTAACCATTGAATATTGTAAAAAAATGGGAAGTCAATTCATTCTAAGAGGGCTGAGAAATCCGGCCGATTTCGAATTTGAAAAGGCGATTGCACAAACCAACAGAAAAATGTCGGAGATCGAGACCGTTTTTTTATTAACCAGCGCAGATACTTCGTATATAAGCTCAAGCATTGTGAGAGATATCCTAGTCAACAAGGGTGATGTTTCCATGCTGGTACCTGAGGCAGTGAATGGTTAAAGGCCTCAATAATTAGGTTAATACTACAAATGATATTCTGACAGACTTTTAGGGAATTCTTCAGGATTGGCAGCTAAGTGATACCTGGGGTCATCAATAGCATCAACAATCACCTGATGAAATTTTGGATCAGATTTATAAAGAAGGGCCTTACATTCTTCACTCAGGTGCTTCAAATGTATCGTCTTGTTCTCAGCTTCATATTTCTTCACCAGATTTAATATGGCTTCAAGAGCCGAATGGTCACTTACTCTAGATTCTACAAAATCGATCTCAACGTGTTCAGGATCATTCTTGATGTCAAACTTGTCATTAAAGGCAGAAATGGAACCAAAGAAAAGTGGTCCCCAGATCTCATAAACTTTTGTGCCGTCTTCTTTCATTCTTTTTCTGGCCCTGATTCTTTTGGCATTTTCCCATGAAAACACCAAGGCACTAACGATAACTCCTGCAAATACAGCAATGGCGAGATCGAAAATTACCGTGAGGGCCGAAACCAATACGATCACAAAAACATCCGACCGGGGTACTTTATTAAGAATCCTAAAACTACTCCAGGCAAAAGTTCCCACAACCACCATAAACATCACACCTACTAAAGCCGCAATGGGCACACGTTCAATATATGAGGATGCAAACAAAATAAACGCCAGAAGGGTTAAAGCTGCCACAATTCCCGACAACCTTGTTCTCCCTCCTGATTTGATATTGATAATTGATTGACCAATCATGGCACAACCTCCCATGCCACCAAAAAATCCGGTTATGATATTTGCACCTCCCTGCGCCACACATTCTTTATTACCATTCCCTCTGGTATCAGTAAGCTCATCGATCAAGTTAAGGGTCATCAAAGATTCAATAAGACCAATGGCTGCCAATATAAGGGCATAAGGAAAAATAAACTTTATCGTGACCCAGTTAAAAGGGACCTTTGAAAAAATCTCCCATTGGAACATAGGAAGTCCGCCTTTTAAACCTTCTCCTCCTCCATCTCTGATAAAAGAACCTACCGTTGCCACATCAAAATTGAACAGGATGGCGATGGCCGATACAGTAAGTATCGCGAGTAAGGCCTCGGGTAATTTGGCTGTAAGCTTAAACTTTGGTAGAGCCCACATCATTAGCATAGTAAGACCTACCAAACCTAACATAAGATATAATTCCAGTCCTTGCAGCCATAGCTTTTCGCCTCCAATATTCTTTTTGAACATACCTAATTGTGACAAAAAAATCACTATGGCCAATCCATTTACAAAACCCATCATCACGGAATGCGGTATAAGTCTGACGAATTTTCCTAGTTTCAATATCCCCGCCATGATCTGGATAAAACCCATCAAAATAACTGTAGCAAACAAATAATACAAGCCTAGATTTTCGCCTGGCGCCCCCATATCATTTCCTCTCGCCACCAAACTTACCATAACAACAGCCAAGGCACCTGTGGCTCCGGAAATCATACCGGGTCTCCCGCCAAAAACAGAAGTGATCAATCCTACCATAAAGGCCGCGTATAATCCAACAAGAGGATCTACTCCGGCAACAAAGGCAAAAGCTACTGCTTCAGGCACCAGAGCCAGGGCCACGGTAATCCCAGACAAAACATCATTCTTTACATTTGGCAATCGTTTGCTTATAAATTCGGTCATCTGTAGTATTTTAAAAAGCGGCAAATATACTCTATTCTCCGGGGATGGTGGGATTATGTAGTAATTTATTGAAATCTAGTCTGGTACATCTCAAGAAGCAGGGAAATGTTTGGGTAAGTGTTGTCAAGAATCAGACTTAGGTCAGATAGTTCCACCCATTTCAAGGCTGTTATCCCCTCTTCTAATTGAGGAGTCAACTCTTTTTGGTTTGAAGACATCTCATACCAATATGAAACCTTTAATACCTCAGATTTCTTTTCGTAGTACAAATGATAAGTCGTTCCTATAAACTTTCCAAGAGTTAGTGATGTAAAACCACATTCCTCTTCTACCTCCCTTAAGCCCGCTTCTTCTTTGCGTTCTCCAACTTCTATTTTACCTTTGGGGAGGTCCCAAATACCATTTCTGAAAATAAAAAGAATTTGACCCATCTCATTTTTAACGATACCTCCTGAAGCCTCTATGATCTTGAAATGCTGCCTGAACTGCTTCCACATCCTTTCAAGGTCTTTATCGTGTAAATATATATTTGGATAAGCCAATGATAACAACTTATTCAGTGCATCTCCCTGATTCATATCTTTCCACAAAAAATGATGCTTCGACTCTGAAACATTTCCATTATCTGTTAAAATAATTGAAGAATCATTCTTAAAAATTGTATACATTTGCACTATGATTTTTGACAAAAATACAGCAAAAAAGACAGCTGAATTGCTTTTACAGATAAAAGCAATAAAATTGAAACCTGAGGAACCATTTACATGGGCTTCCGGATGGAAATCACCCATTTACTGTGACAATAGAGTTACTTTGTCATATGTAATGATCAGGAACTACATTCGTGAAAATCTTGCAAAAATTATTTTAGAAAAGCATGGACAACCTGATGTAATCGCAGGAGTTGCAACAGGTGCCATAGCAATTGGCGTCCTGGTTGCCCAGGAATTAGGAGTACCTTTTATTTATGTAAGGCCTGAACCTAAAAAACACGGGCGAAAAAACCAAATTGAAGGTTTTTTGGATACCGGACAAAATATCGTAGTGGTTGAGGATCTGATCAGTACGGGAAAAAGCAGTTTGAACGCGGTAGATGCTTTAAAAGAAGCTGGAGCAAGAGTCATTGGAATGGTTGCCATTTTCAATTATGGTTTTCCCGTGGCTGAAAGTAGCTTTAAGGAACGTCACCTTGAATTGACCACCTTGAGCGATTATGAACATCTCATTGAACAAGCACTCGACACAAATTTTATTAGCTCAAAACAAGTTACAACCCTTAAAGCCTGGAGGGAAGATCCAAGTGATTGGAATTCCAAATAATACTATGAATTTAGAAAGCCCTAAAGTTACTGTACAGAAATCAAGTCAGGATATTTTTGATTATTTGTCTAACGTTGGTAATTTCGAGCAACTTATGCCAGAAAATATCGATAAGTTTGCAGCAAGTGAAGATTCATTTTTATTTGCGCTTAAAGGTATGCCCGAAATTGAACTCAAATTGCAGGAAACTGAAGCCCCAAAAAGGATCGTTCTTGGCTCAACCAGTGAAAAATTCCCCTTTAGTCTTACCGCTGACATCGAAGAAGATTCAGAATCATCCAGCAATGTTCAATTGCTATTTGACGGACAATTCAATCCAATGGTAGCCATGATGGTTAAAAAGCCACTCCAAAAATTCATCGATACCTTAATTGGCAATATTGGACAGAAATAAGCTGTAACTCCAAAAATTTACAAGTAGCTCACTTCTTTAAAATTATATGAGTCTATTGACGCATCTTCTCGCTCTACAAGAAGCATTCCTTGTTTATTGACGCCCCTGATAATTCCCATGAATTGTTCACCCTGACTATTTTTAAACATATGTGGCTTGTTCTTTCTATATAAACAGGTTTCGTATTGCGCCCATAGATCATCATACTTCTTTTCAAAGATCAACTCAAATTTATTTTGGATAGCGTTTAAAAGATCCTGCAAAAAAACATCCAGAGGTGTTTCTTTATTTGTGAAATTTTTAATAGAAACTGCCAAGGGCAAGTCGGCTGGGAAATCAACCTGGTTAATGTTGATTCCAATTCCAATAATACTTTGACTAATCTTATTGGATGTTATGGTATTTTCAATCAAAATTCCACCCAATTTCTTTGACACTGACATAATGTCGTTAGGCCATTTTACAGCCAGTTTTGGTAAATTATAACGACTCAGGTAGTTATAAATCCCTACTGATACAGCACAATTAATCATAAATTGGTCTTTAGCATTGAAGTCATCATACCGAACCAAAATACTGCATATCAAATTCTTACCTTTATCTGATTGCCATATAGCACCCTTCTGTCCTCTGCCCTGAGACTGGTAATCGGTCGTAACCACAGTCCATTTCCCTAAATCCTTATTTTTTGCCATTTCCCTCAAATAAGAATTTGTTGAATCTGTGGCATTAAGTTTGAATAGATACATATGTAATATTGCAATTAGAGAACATCTAAAGTGATAAAAATGTAATACATTTGCAAGAAATTTTGAAACAATTTAATGACAAAGAAAATAGTTAATTCAGATCTCTTAATTACTGAAATTATTAAGGGTATTGAAGATGTGAAAGGTGAAAATATTTCAATAATTGATCTAAGAGAAATAGAAAATACTGTTTGTGATTACTTTATTCTGTGTGATGGAACTTCCAATACTCAGGTAAGTGCCATTGCAGGATCGATTCAAAAGAATGTTAGCAAAAGTCTTAAGGACAAACCCTGGCATGTGGAAGGAGAAGCCAATGCGGAGTGGATCTTAATCGACTACGTAAACATCGTTGTTCACGTTTTCCAAAAACATGTTAGGCAATTTTACAACCTGGAAGAGCTTTGGGGCGATGGAAAAATCTCAAAGATTGAAAGTGCTTACAAGTAAATTGCAATCGTTAAACTTATCTCATGAAAAAAGAAAATACAAATAAAGACAATAACAACCCGTTTAAACAATTTAATTTCAAATTCAATTTTTATTGGATCTATGGGATCATTTTTGCCTTGTTGATAGGCTATCAGCTTCTGAACAGTTCTGACCTGGCTAGCAACAAGTTGACGCAAAATGAATTTAAAGACATCCTCAATGATAATGATATTGAAACAATCCTTATTGTTAATGGTGATGTCGCCCAGTTAACGATCAAGAGTGAAGCTTTAAACACCAAGGATAAATATAAGAAGTCGAATAATCCTTCTATTTTTGGGCAAACCTCCCCAGTTTATATTTATGATTTTGGTGACCTTCAAAATTTCGAAAATAACCTGTCAACTTCCAAAGCCGAATTCGGTTTGGATTTTGACAAAGACAATACAACAAGAACAAGCTTTTTTGATTCTTTCTTAGTTTGGTTGCCCTTTATCTTTATCATTGGTCTTTGGATATTCTTTATGAGAAGAATGTCTGGAGGTGGTGGTGGCGGTGCCGGAGGCCAGATCTTCAATATAGGGAAATCTAAAGCCAAGATTTTTGATGAAAACACTAAGGTGAGAACCTCTTTTAAGGACGTAGCAGGCCTGGAAGGTGCTAAAGAAGAAGTACAGGAGATCGTTGATTTTCTTAAAAACCCTGATAAATACACCGCTCTTGGAGGAAAGATTCCAAAAGGAGCTCTATTGGTAGGACCTCCGGGAACTGGTAAGACTTTGTTAGCAAAAGCAGTAGCTGGAGAAGCAGGCGTTCCTTTCTTTTCGCTTTCCGGATCAGATTTTGTGGAAATGTTTGTTGGTGTAGGTGCTTCAAGAGTACGAGATCTATTTAAACAGGCCGCTGTAAAATCTCCATCGATCATTTTTATTGATGAGATTGATGCCATTGGAAGGGCGCGGGGAAAGAATAGTATTACAGGAGGAAATGACGAACGAGAAAATACGCTTAACCAGTTGCTTACCGAAATGGATGGATTTGGAACTGACGTTAACGTGATCGTTGTCGCCGCGACCAACAGAGCCGATGTTTTGGATAAGGCACTTATGAGAGCAGGAAGATTTGATCGTCAGATCTACGTAGACCTTCCTGACAAGAACGAAAGAAGACAGATTTTTGATGTACACGTTAAGCCATTGAAGATGGCAAAAGATGTTGACCTGGATTTTCTTTCAAAACAAACCCCGGGCTTTTCAGGAGCCGACATTGCAAATGTGTGTAATGAATCGGCACTTGTCGCTGCAAGAAAAAGCAAAAAAAGTGTACATCATCAAGACTTTCTCGACGCTGTTGATAGAATTGTTGGAGGTCTGGAAAAGAAAAATAAGATCATTACAGCCAAGGAAAAAAAGACCATTGCTTATCATGAAGCAGGACATGCTACTGTAAGCTGGATGTTGGAACACGCAGCTCCCTTGGTCAAAGTTACAATTGTTCCAAGAGGAAAATCACTTGGGGCTGCCTGGTACCTTCCAGAAGAGAGACAAATCGTTCAAACCGATCAAATGCTTGATGAAATGTGTGCCACCCTAGGAGGCAGGGCCGCAGAAAAAGTAATGTTTGACAAGATCTCTACAGGGGCACTAAATGATCTGGAAAAAGTAACAAGACAGGCAAGAGCCATTGTTAGTATTTATGGGCTGAATGACAAAATAGGAAATATTACCTATTACGACTCTAGTGGACAGAATGAGTATGGGTTTACAAAGCCTTACAGCGAGTTAACTGCACAGACCATCGACGAAGAAATCTCAAAAATCATTGAAAAGGAATATCAAAGAGCTATAAAAATTCTTGAAGACAATAAGAGCAAACTGATTGAACTGGCGGAGATCTTAACAGAAAAAGAGGTAATCTTTGAAGGTGATCTTAAAACGATATTTGGAGAAAGACCATTTGTCAAAGAAGTTGAGCCTGAAAAAAAACAACCTGATGCCCCGGAAAACGATAGTTCTAAAGAGGAAATTAAAGAGGAAAACTCGAAATAATCAAAGTGTTTTTGTACATTTGAACCAGACAAATTGATTATGAGTTTTTTTAATAAATTTTTAAAAAATATAGTTAAAACTTCTCAAAAAAAGGAAGGTGAAAAAACTGCCGGGCAGGATGATGACCTGTCTGTTGATGAACAATTCGTTAAGAAGTTTATCCATAAAGGTGGTAAATTTTTGTATTGTGCCGATCTTGAAGAGGTGGAAAAGAATTTGGTTCAGGTGTTGCAGGAGAATCAATGGAATAACGTGGTGACCTTTAATGACGATTTAAGGGAATTACTTACACGTATAAAAAGTGCCAAGACGAGCAAAATTATTCCTTCTCTGCCCTTTATGACCTATTGTGAATGTCTGATCGCCAATGATGGCAGCATCATGTTTTCATCCAAACAATTAAAAGATAAAAAATTAAAGGATCTTCCCAGTAACTTCATTGTTTATGCCAAAACAAGTCAAATAGTAAAAGATTCAAGGGATGGGATTTCAGGTATTAGGAACAGGTCTGAGAAAAATTCACCTACCATCATCAGTTCTATTAAAGATTTTATTATAAACAAGACAGAAACTGATTTCATGAGTTATGGAAACACGAATTCCAAAACTCTATATTTGCTGCTGCTAGAAGATTTATAAATTCATGAACAACTTTACCAAACGAATTGTTTTTGGGCTTTTATACGTGGGTCTTGTTATATCTTGTTCTCTCCTGGGTGCAGTGTTCTTTTATAGTTTATTCTTGGTATTCATGATGATATGCATTTATGAATTCATCCGGATTATAGAACTAAAAAGCATCTACCCTTATCTTTTGGGGGCAACGTCGTTTCTCACTGCTGTGATCTCAAACAACAACCTTGTGGTATTTGAAGATGATTTTTCTCATAAGGTCATTTTATCAGTTTTTATCATGGCTATTTATTTTTCCTTTGTTCTTGCACTTGTATCTTCGAGAAAGATCGGTAGGCAGTATTTGGGGAAAAACTTTCTTACACTCATGTATATCGTCATACCATTTTCCCTGTTAATCAAAATACCTTATCTGAATTTTGAAGATAGCTTTGACACTTCCATCATCATCGGAATTTTTATCCTGATCTGGAGCAATGATGTATTTGCATTTTTAATAGGCAAGAACTTTGGAAAACACAAACTGATCGAAAGGGTATCACCGAATAAGACGGTTGAAGGTTTCTTGGGTGGTTTTATTTTTACATTTATTGCAGGATATTTTGTATCGAGGTATTGCCTTAGTATACAACCTATTCAATGGTTTACCATCGCCATTATCGTGAGTGTCTTTGGCGTATTGGGAGATCTTATTGAGTCTATGTTCAAGCGCCAGGCAAAAATCAAAGACAGCAGTAACCTTCTTCCAGGGCATGGAGGCTTTTTAGATAGATTAGATAGTATTATATTTGCTACCCCGTTTGTTTTTATTTATTTATTCCTTACAACATAATGTTTCACAAAGAAGGTTTTAAGATCATTTTAGTTACTGCTCTCATTATGGTTGGTGGTTTGTTACTGATCGATAATTTTATCAATATTTTCTGGTTGCAAAAAACTTTGATGATTCTTTTGCTGACAGGTTTTATTTTGGTTCTTCAATTTTTTAGAGATCCAAAAAGAAATACGTTGCTGAATGATGATCATATCATTGCACCGGCAGATGGTAAAGTTGTGGTTATTGAAGATGTGCTAGAAAATGAATATTTTAAGGATAGAAGAAAACAGATCTCTATATTTATGTCACCGCTTAACGTTCATGTGACGCGTTATCCTGTTTCAGGTAAAGTAACCTACAGCAAATACCACCCTGGAAAATATCTTGTAGCCTGGCATCCCAAATCTTCAGAAGACAACGAACGAACCACCATCGTGGTTAACAGCAGCAGTGCTGGCGAAATACTATACCGCCAAATTGCCGGAGCCGTGGCCAGAAGAATTGTTAATTATGCCAAAATGGATCGAGAAGTAATTCAAGGAGAGGATGCGGGTTTTATCAAATTTGGTTCCCGAATAGATATTTTTGTACCTTTGGAAATGAAAATTAAAGTTGAACTGAACCAAAAGACTAAAGGAGGGGAAACCATCCTGGCCTCCAAATAATGGATGATTTAGATAGAAGATTTAGCAGAGCATTTGAGATAGCCTCGTCTATGACGACAAAACTGCCGCCCGATATAATGCTTAAGTTTTACTCCTATTATAAACATGCCACGACTAAGGATTCAATGGTGATTCCATCAGGTAAAAACATGGTGAGAAATGCCTTTAAATTGAATGCTTATTTTCAAATAGCCAATATTTCTGAAGACGATGCAAAGCGAGAATACATCGGGTTGGTTGAAAAATATTCTGGAGAAAAAGTTATATAAACAAACTACTACTAACAATTATAAAAATTCAACATGAAAAAGGTTTTTAATTTTTCACTTATCATTATTTTTTCCATTACTTTTTTCTCCTGTGCAAATGAAAAAAAGCAGGAAGAAAAACCTAAAGCAGAAGCGTCTTATTCGGTAGATGCAGCCCAGTCTAGTGTTCAATGGACAGGTTATAAAACTACAGGTAAAGTTCCAGTAAACGGTACGTTTTTAGAAATCAACATCGATAAAAAAAATACGGGAAAGAGTGCTGCGGCGTCATTAGAAGGTCTTGAATTCGACATTCCAGTTTCAACTATTTATTCTAACGATAGTATTCGAGATGGAAAATTAAATAAATTCTTTTTTGCCGTAATGGAAAGCACGTTAAGTTTAAAAGGAACTTTCTCTATTAAAGATGAAAGCAATGGGCAAATTGCTCTTTCGATGAATGGGCTGATAAAAGATCTTCCATTTAGCTATGAAATGAGTCAGGATACCATCCTAATTAATGCGAAAATGGATCTAAATAATTGGCAGACCGAAAATGCACTTGAATCCTTGCATCAGGTTTGTTTAGAATTACATACAGGAGCAGACGGAGTGAGCAAAACCTGGGATGAAGTTGCAATTTCAGCGAAAATCCTAACCATCAAAAATTAAACAGGAAGAAGATAACCAGAATAGGTGGTATATTTTTTAAATCATCAGATCCTGCCAAAATTAAAGATTGGTACCCTAAAAATCTAGGCTTGACAGATAGCCTAAAGCGCAAAACAACCAAATAAATAGTTATTAAAGGGAAGAGAGACTCTTTTCTACCATCGCGATCTTTGCTAAGGCATCGGCCTCCTTTTTCCTTTCGTTTATAATAACCTGCTCCGGAGCATTGTTTACGAACCGTTCGTTACTTAGCTTTTTCTGAACAGAAGTGAGAAATCCTTTGTGATAGGCAAGCTCTTCTTTTAATTTTATAGTTTCAGCTTCAATGTCAATTTCCTGAGCATAAGGAATAAAGAACTCATTCGACCCAACTCTGAACGTCAGGGCGTTTTCAATTTTATGTTCCACTTCTTCTACGTTTGAAATATTACACATTTTGATAATCATGGCAAAGAAATCAGGATTCATCTCCTCTTTTTTAACAAATGAGAGTTCCAATGATTCCTTAAATGAAATATTCTTTTGTTTTCTGAGATTTCGTACTGCTGAAATGATCTCCTTGATCATTTCAAATTCTCCTAAAATCACCTCATCAAATTCCTTCTTTTTAGGATATTTAGAAACGATAAGCGCCTCTTCAGGGCTTCTTTCATTAAAATATTGCCAAATTTCTTCTGTGATAAAAGGCATAAAAGGATGCAAGATCTTAACATTATTTTCAAAGAATCCTACAGTAGCTTCAAAGGTCTTTCCATCAATGGGGTGTCCGAATTCAGGTTTAACCATTTCCAGATACCAGGATGAGAAATCCTCCCACACCAATTTATAAATAGCCGTTAAGGCATCCGATAGTCGGTATTGATCAAACTGTTCTTCAATAAAAGTCAGTGTTTTTTCAAATCTTGATTTATACCAGGCAATTGCCATTTTTGCCGATTCAGGTTGTTCTGTATCTTCTGAAATTTCCCAGCCCTTTACAAGTCGAAAACCATTCCAAATCTTATTGGCAAAATTTCTACCCTGCAACATAAGGCTCTCATCAAACAACAGATCATTGCCGGCAGCTGAGCTCATTAGAATTCCGGCTCTTACTCCATCTGCTCCATAAGTATTCATTAGCTCAATGGGATCAGGAGAATTACCTAATGACTTTGACATTTTTCTTCTTTGCTTATCTCTTACAATTCCTGTAAAATATACGTTCTGAAAAGGTTTCTCTCCCGCGAACTCGTAGCCAGCAATGATCATTCTTGCCACCCAGAAAAACAAAATATCCGGTGCTGTAACTAGGTCATTGGTAGGGTAATAATAGTTAAAATCTTGATTATCAGGGTCATTGATCCCATCAAATACACTCATGGGCCATAACCAGGAAGAGAACCAAGTATCTAATGAATCCTCATCTTGTTTAATGTCTTTTTGCTCAAGACTTCCCATACCAGTTTTTAGTCTGGCAAGACTCAATGCTTCCTCCTTGGATTCGGCTACTACGTAATCATTTGTATTTATACCGTAATAATAAACCGGTATTCTATGCCCCCAGTACAGCTGTCTGGAAATATTCCAATCGCGTATATTCTCCATCCAATGCCTGTAGGTATTGACGAATTTATGAGGAACCAATTTAACATCCCCGTTATTCAATACAGCATCAATGGCCGGCTTCACAAGATCTTCCATTTTCAGAAACCACTGTTCTGAAATTTTTGGTTCAATTACTGCCTTGGTTCTTTCTGATGTACCCACCTTGTGCGTATAATCTTCCATTTTGACTAGAAAACCCTTTTCCTCTAATTCGGCAACGATCTCCTTCCTAACAACAAAACGGTCCTTTCCTTCATAGTGTAAACCCTGAGCATTCAATGTAGCGTCATCATTAAAGATATCGATAAACTCAAGTTGATGCTTCTCTCCAATAATCTTATCATTCGGGTCATGCGCAGGAGTGATTTTAAGGCTTCCAGTACCGAATTCAATGTCTACGTATGAATCTTCAATAATAGGAATGGCTCTTCCCACAATTGGAACAATAGCCATCTTTCCTTTTAAATGAGCAAATCTTTTATCATCGGGATGGATACAAATTGCCGTATCTCCCAAAATAGTTTCCGGCCTGGTTGTAGCTATTTGAACGAAGTCATCGCTACCTTCGATCGCATAATTCAGGTAGTACAACTTACCAGGTTTTTCCATAAAGATTACCTCCTCATCGCTAAGGGTTGTCTTGGCCTCAGGGTCCCAATTGACCATTCTATGCCCTTTATAAATAAGCCCTTTAGCGTGTAAATCTTTAAAAATTTTATTCACCGATCTATTGAGATCCTCATCCATAGTGAATTTGGTTCGGTCCCAGTCACAGGAAGCTCCAAGTTTTTTCAATTGCTCTAAAATAAGACCACCGTGCTTATGCGTCCATTCCCAGGCATGTTGAACAAACTGTTCTCTGGTGAGATCAGATTTTTCGATACCCTGCTCCTTTAATTTGGCCACAACTTTGGCTTCTGTCGCTATTGAGGCATGATCAGTTCCAGGTACCCAACAGGCGTTATAACCCTGCATTCTTTTTCGACGAATCAACACATCCTGTATAGTATTATTCAACATATGTCCCATATGCAAGACACCTGTGACATTTGGAGGAGGGATCACAATGGTATAAGCCTCGCGTTCATCCGGTTCTGAATGGAAATAATTATTTTCCATCCAGTAAGAATACCATTTTTCCTCTACAGTGTTTGCATTGTATTTCGCTGGAATATTCATATGTTAAATTTTTGTCAAATAGTGTGCAAAATTACAATTTTACGCAATAAATTCGTTCAATTTAAGTTACATTTATTCTAAAATGTATTAATTTTACCCGAAATTATTTATCATGAAAAAAATACTGGTTTTATTATTTATCGGAGTGATGTCGTTCTCAATGAACGGACAGACAAAGGAGGAAATTAAAAAAGATTTCACCGGACCTGTTTTTGAATTCGAAAACCAAGTTATAGATTATGGAGAAATTGCAGTGAATTCTGATGGAAATCGTGTATTTAAATTTAAAAATATAGGGAAATCGCCTTTAATCATAGCAAGTGTCAAGGGCAGCTGTGGCTGTACCGTGCCGACGAAACCTGAAGAACCTATTATGCCAGGAGAAACCAGCGAGATCAAAGTAAAATATGCTACGAACAGAGTAGGTTCATTTTCCAAAACAGTAACTATAACTTCCAACGCTTATGAGCCAACAGTGGTTTTAAGAATTAAAGGAAGAGTGCTTGAACAGAAGAGCGAAGAACTTCAGAAAAAGAAAAGTATCGTATCCGAAACAAATTAAAAAAAAAGCCCTCTGCGGGCTTTTTTTTTATAACAGGCTCTTTAGTTGAAAGTCATATCTCAAGTGCTGCCCGTTTCTATCGATCAAAACCTTGATTTTTTTATTTTCCTTTTGCGAGAGTAAGTATATAATATTTTGCATTTTCATATCATATGCGGCTTTCCCGTTGATTTCCAAAAGAATATCCCCTTCTCTTAATCCTGCATAGTGAGCAGGAGATTCCTTTCTTATTAACGATATTTTATAACTGGGTTTATACATAAGTCCATAGCTGTAAAAAATCTCCGTGATTGTCCTTGTCTGCTGATTGTTCGTAGGGACTATCCTAACCCGGTTCTCCTTTACAAGCATCTCTCCTCCGTATATTAATTCAATGCCACTTTTATTGTAAAGGAACGGTTCATTAAAAAGTCTATTATTTTTTCTTAAGGTTATTTGATTGTTAGGGTAATCCATGATTACATGAAATCTTTTTAAAATCCCTGCTCCCAAAGTACCGTTCCGGTCTTTATTGGCATGCATTTTAAGCATGGAAGTAGAATCAGGATAAGAAACAGAGGCATTCTCAAGCTCAAAACTACCTATTTTGAGTTTTTTAATTCTGCTTCTTTTACCCAGAATATCCCCACTAAGCCCTTTACCCAGAAAGTCTTCAAAATATTCATCTCCTATAAGAAGATCCGGGTTCGAATGCGGAAATAACCATAACGAATCCCCCCCACCCGAATCAATGAGAAGTTTCACTTTAACTTCCTTTCCTAAATAATTCTCAACTATTACGTCAATAAAGGGTTTTCTGTTATAAAAATCCAAAGGGAAGGTTTCACAGCCTTTGCATTTCGGTGCTTCATAAGAATCCGGATTATAAAAAGTAAGCTTTTCTGACGCATAATTGATCTTGACAATGAAATCAGAAAAAATATCTCCTCCAATAATACCGTGAATATCCATGCCCATTTTTGCTGATAAATCGAAAAGATTATCTGTAATAACGAATATTGACATGTCCGCATTAACGATGTTTTTAAATTTGAAATAATTTCCATGAGACTTCATGGCATTGATAGAACTTCCTTCACCCAGGCCCCTCAACTTGATCATTTCGACATTTCGCAGTTGAAGGGAATCCTCAATCTTCAGATTGAACAGCATGGTTGTCTTAACACCCGTATCAAGCAAAAAGGAAAGTCTCTTGCCATTAACCTCCGCGGAAATGACAATCATATTATTAACTAGCGAAAAAGAAGCATTTTCACTTGCCTTCTCATCATCCAAAATCCTAAAATTGCCCTGCGCAAAGGAAGGAAGGGCAATGCTGAAAATAAGAAGAAACAGAAATAAACTTTTAAGCTTCATGAAATGTGAAATAGCTTACGGAAAGTACTATAAAATTAAGAGATGGCAATAATTTTAAGAAAAATTTAGCTTTTTAAAAGGACAATCAACAGTGTTATTTTTTCACGTATTCGTTTACCTTTTCAAGGAGAAAAGGCACCATTTCTTTGGCAATGACAAATGCGACGAAAAACTTACGGGTTTTTTTATTGGCCATCAACGCTGTGCTTAACAGATTCAAGGCTGTCTTCTTATAGTGATCAAACGAAATCGAATCCAAAGAATCTTTAATGGACCCTTTTATAGATCCACCTTGAAAAATGGCTGCTGGAATTGTGAAAACCGGACTGTTCAGAATCTCTTCCTCCTGATTCTTAATTTCATCTGCCAAATGTTGTTTTTCCCGATTTAATTCTTGGAATGTGGTAATCCTAACTCCCGACTTACTCTTCATGATCTATGGATTCGTTAAAGTCATCTTCATCTGTAAGTGTCATTTCTACGATTTTATCTTTGACCTTTAATTCAATTTTATCCTTGGCAAATAAGGTATAGATCAACAAAACAATAATGTACAACACTCCTACCAAAGCAAATCCAATTATTTCACTCTCGAAGAACGTAGATAGCCAAAAAGCCAAAGAAATACTAAACATGAGTAAAATTAAAATACCCATGATCAATAGCAGAAACGAACTAACCATTGAAGCAGCTACATTCGCTATGGCACCAATAAAATTAAACTTAACAAGTTGAATTCTGTTTTCAACATATTTTTTAACCAAATCTATCATTTGTCTATTTCAACGTTTATTTAGATTGAATTAGATTCGGTTTCCATTGTTTTGGATTCCTTTTTAATCGATTCGATTTTATCGGAAAGTTCCTTTTCCAAATCTTTAACTTTATCAGAAACCGTATCAAACTTTTCCTTCATGGAATCCTTGATGTCGCTGAATTTTTCTTTAAAGTAATTTAATGATTCATCATCTAATTCTTTTATTTTTTTTGACAATTCATTAATTTTTTTATCCAGATCACTCTTCAACTCCCCTGCTTTTACAGAGAGATTTTCCCTAGTTTCCTTTCCGGAAGCCGGAGCAAGAAGCAAGCCTGCCACCGCACCGGTTGCTGCACCTAAAATCAGCCCTAACAACAATTTAGAATCACTTGACATAATAGCTATATTTAAGATTAAATTATATACATATAAAGATACTAAATATCTATCAAAAAAGCTATTGTAAACTGTAAAAAGTAAATAATATTTCGCAATTTTACAAACTAATTCAACACCTGTTACTAATGCCAAAAATATCGTTAAAAGGGCAGCAAATGCCTGAGTCACCCATTAGAAAACTAGTGCCCTTTGCTGAAGAAGCAAAACAAAGAGGCATTAACGTATATCACCTCAACATAGGTCAACCTGATATAGAAACTCCCGAGGCGGCGCTAAAAGCGGTGAAGGAAAATGATATTAAGGTACTGTCGTATGCGCGCAGTGAAGGATCTGAAACTTATAGAAAGAAATTGAGCAAGTATTACAGGCAAAACAATGTTGACGTCAATGAAAAAAATATCATTGTAACAACAGGAGGTTCGGAAGCCCTGCTCTTTACCCTTGGTAGTATCACTGATTTTGGTGATGAGATCATTATTCCCGAACCCTTTTATGCCAATTACAATGGTTTTTCAGTAGCCAATGGCATTAACGTTGTACCAATCGTTTCAACCATAGATAATGACTTTGCGCTCCCTGAAATTGAAGAGTTTGAAAAACTGATCACAGAAAAAACCAAAGCCATTCTCATCTGTAACCCTGGAAATCCAACTGGATATCTGTACTCAAAGGAGGAGCTAAAAAAATTAAGGGATCTCGCCCTAAAATACGACCTATTCCTAATTGCAGATGAGGTATATCGCGAATTTGTTTATGAAGGAATTCAACACCATTCAATTATGAGTCTGGATGGTTTGGATGAGCATGCCATAATAATCGATTCGGTATCAAAGCGTTATAGCATGTGTGGCGCTCGTATTGGATGTATCGTTTCAAAAAACAAGGAGCTGATTCAGACCGCCTTAAAATATGCTCAAGCCAGACTTAGCTCACCGACCTATGCTTTGCTTGCAAGTGAAGCCGCACTTGAAACACCCCCAGAGTATTTTAATAAGGTTATTGAAGAATATGATGAAAGAAGAATGGTGTTGATCAATGCCCTAAATAAAATCGAAGGATTAAAAGTTTCAAGACCCAAAGGTGCCTTTTACTGCATTGCTGAGTTACCTGTTAAAGACACAGATGATTTTGCTCAATGGATGCTTGAAAATTTCAGCGATCAAAACGAGACGGTTATGGTGGCTCCGGCAAGCGGCTTCTACTCTACCAAAGGTTCAGGAAAAAATCAAATCAGGATTGCATATGTACTGAACAAGGAAAGTTTGATTCGTTCGGTTGAATTACTTAAACTTGCATTGGAACAATACCCAAATTAATGTTTCAGAAAAACGTATCCCTAAGAGCATTAAATACTTTTGGCATTGATGCCAAGGCCGAAAGATTTGCAGAAGTTAATTCCTTAAAAGCCTTGGTTGAAATAGTGTCTAAGCATAAAGACCTTTTTGTTTTAAGTGGTGGAAGTAATATTTTACTTACACAGGATGTTAATAAGCCTGTCATCTATCTAAATACCAAGGGTATTGAGGTAGTTGATAAAAAGGGAGACCAGGTTTGGGTTAACTGCCAGGCAGGAGAGAACTGGCATGAATTTGTTTCCTGGTGTCTGTCTCAGAATTACGGAGGTCTTGAGAATCTATCGCTGATTCCCGGAAATGTAGGAACCTCCCCCATGCAAAATATCGGAGCATACGGAGTTGAGATAAAAGATTGTTTCGATTCTCTTGAAGCACTAGAGATAAGTAGCGGAGAGATAAAGATTTTTAGAACCGAGGACTGTGCATTTGGGTATCGGGAATCTGTTTTTAAAAACGAATTAAGAGGCAAGTTCATCATTGTCAGTGTTACATTTCAGCTCTCTTCTGAAGATCATAAAATTAATGATGACTATGGCGCCATCAAGGAGCAACTGAAACTACATGAAGTAGGCGACCCTACTATTCATGATATTTCTGAGGCGGTTATCGCCATTCGAAAATCTAAATTACCCGACCCAAGGGAAATAGGCAATAGTGGTAGTTTTTTCAAAAACCCAGTGATATCAAAAGATCATTTTTTAAAATTACAAACTGAGTATCCAGAGATGCCTCATTATAAATTGTCTGAAGAGCAGATCAAAGTTCCCGCCGGATGGCTGGTAGAAACCTGTGGTTTTAAAGGGAAACGAATTGGGGACGCAGGTGTTCACAAAAAACAGGCACTGGTATTGGTGAATTATAAAAATGCAAGTGGCGACGAACTATTGTCTCTTGCTAAAAGCATTCAGATTACTGTAGCTGAAAGATTTGGCATTCATTTGGAAATGGAAGTAAACATTATCTAACAAAAATTATTAAATATTTTCAAAGAAGACCTAACATAAGTCATATAATAAGTGTCATATATTTTCTTAACTTTATACGTGAGAACTTCTAAAGACAATTTACATGAAAATATATGACGAAAAACACATCAAAAATGTTGCATTTGTTGGCGCCCATAATAGCGGCAAGACCACGCTTGCCGAAACTATGCTGTTTGAGGCTGGATTGATCAAACGACGCGGAACTGTGGAAGATAAAAATACCATTGCCGATTATCATGACATAGAACATGAAAGAGAAACTTCAATCTTTGCTACTCCTCTTCATACAGAATGGAGAAATTACAAAATTAATATAATTGACACTCCTGGCTTAGATGATTTTATAGGAGAAATTGCATCGACCATGAGAGTTGCAGATTCTCTTGTAACCGTCATCAATGCCCAGCAAGGAGCTGAAATAGGAACAGAGATCATCTGGCAGTATATCAATAAATTTAGCCGGCCTACCTTGTTCGTCATCAATCAGATCGATCATCCCCAGGCGAATTTTGACAGCAGTTACCAAAGCATCGTGGATCTGGTAGGAAATAATGCGGTTAAAATTCAGTATCCCATAATACTTGATGGAGCCCAGTGTATCGTCGATGTGTTAAAAATGAAAGTTTATAAATTTAAACCTGAAGGAGGAAAACCTGAAAAACTGGAGATCCCTGAGAGTGAAAAAGAAAGCGCTGACTTTTTGCATAATGAGTTGGTGGAAAAAGCAGCAGAGAACGATGAAGAATTAATGGAACTTTATTTTGACAAAGGCACATTAAATGAAGATGAAATGAGAAAAGGTATACAAAAAGGTATGCTTCATCATGAACTGTTCCCGGTATTTTGTGTTTCTGCCTTAAATGATATGGGCACAGGGCGGTTAATGGGCTTTATTGACAACGTAGCTCCAGCCGCTGCAGATCTTAAACCAGAACAAAGTCTTGAAGGTAATGAAGTTTTTTGTAAAGCAGATGAACCCACTGCTCTTTTCATATTTAAAACATTCCACGAACCGAATTTAGGGCAGATTACTTTTTTTAAAGTAAAATCTGGTGAGATAAATCAAAATGACAGGCTAAAAAATTCCAGAAATGGCGAAACGGAAAATTTAAACCAGTTGTATATCATGGATGGTAAAAAAAGACATCCCGTTGAAAAACTAACTGCTGGCGATATCGGAGCCACTTTAAAGCTTAAATATACAGAAACGAACGACACTTTAAGATCCCCTGATAAGGAGATTACGATAAAACCCATTATTTTTCCACAACCCAGAATCAGAAAAGCTGTGGAGGCAGAAGATAAAAAAGATGAAGAAAAGCTTAATGAGGTCCTAAAAAAAATACACAGTCAGGATCCTACTGTAGAGATAAAATTTAGCAATGAATTAAAGCAGCAGATTCTTTCCTGCCAAGGGGAATTGCATCTGGCTACTATTGATTGGACTCTGAAAAACATCTATGGTATTAAAGCCTCTTTCAGTCAACCTCGTGTCGCTTACAGAGAAACTATACAACGTGCTGCTACTCAAAGTTATAAACACAAAAAACAGTCTGGTGGTTCGGGACAATTTGGAGAGGTCCATCTAAAAATAGAGCCATGGTTTGAAGGCATGGAAGAACCAGAAGGATTCAACCTCAGAGGAAAAGAAGAAATCGATCTGAAATGGGGAGGTAAACTGATGTATTATAATTGTATTACCGGAGGTGTTATTGATACACGTTATTTACCTGCCATTATGAAAGGAATTCTTGAAGTAATGGAAGAAGGCCCTTTGACTGGTTCTTATGCCAGAGATATTAGGGTAATGGTTTTTGACGGAAAAATGCACTCTGTGGATTCTAATGATATCTCCTTTAAAATAGCAGGAGCACATGCATTTAAGGCAGCCTTTTTGGATGCTAAACCCAAGCTTTTAGAACCTATCCTTGATCTTGAAGTCAAAGTTCCTGAAGAATTATTAGGTAACGTCATGACCGACTTACAATCAAGACGATCTATCATCATGGGGATGGATAGTGATGGCAAGCACCAGATTATCAAAGCGAAAGTGCCTGAAGCAGAAATGTATAAATATTCCACCAGCCTTAGGTCACAAACTCAGGGACGGGCTACCTTCAAAACTCAATTTGCATCGTTTGAAGCTGTTCCTTCCAATGTTCAAAGTGAACTGGTTCAGGAATCTTAGATAAAAAATGCTATTTTTACCCATCAAAAAACTAATTTTGATGGGTTTTTTTTATTGACCAAAGCAGCCTATGAAAATATTTAGATCAGAAAGTTTCGTTGATTACAAAACCTACACTTTCAATTACGCAACCTATTGCATTAAAGAAGATCAAAGTGAGCTCCCTGAGATCTATGGACAAGGATTCTTACCTTATTCGAACAATGTAAACCTTAAAGAAGAAACCTATTACTTGGCAAGAAGCTTAAGAGTGGATCTTTCTGCCTTTAAAGAATCGTCTGAAAACCGGAGAGTATCAAGGAAAATTGAAACTTTACAACCTTCCTTTGAGGTTTTACCAATCGACGATTTTAATGTCAAAGACCCTGAATTCAAAGCATACTGTCTTGAATTTGCCAATCAAAGGTTTAGTGAGTCCATCAGTATGGAAAGGTTAGACTATATCATGCAATCAAAAAGCATCAGTCATGTTTTTCAGTTTAAAATTGCTGAGAAAACGGTGGGTTATGTCATTAGTATTATAGAACAGGGAAGCCTTCACTATTGGTTTGCGTTTTTTGATCTTGACCTGCAGGCCTTTTCCTTAGGTAAATGGATGATGTTCAGTGTTATCAAATGGGCCTTTGAGCAAAAATTGAACTATGTATATTTAGGTACCTGTTATGGAGAAAAATCTCTTTACAAGGTGAGGGACTTTAAAGGCCTCTGTTATTTTGATGGGAATCAATGGGATTACGACATGAAGACCTTAAAACAAAAATGTAAATCGGATACTGCTTTTAGTACAGATGAGTTTAAACAAGACACGGATCTTTTTCTGGAAAGATTACAAAAGAAGCCAACCTGAGCTCCTGAACCAATCACACAAAAGTCGCGAATTGTTTTTAAGTCCTGTAATAAATGATTATTTTTGCCACATAATTTTTTTGATATGAAATTACTGTTGTTAAGTATTATTTTACTGGGTTTGGGCTTTGCTGGAATTGCGATAAAGATCTGGGGGAAAAAAAATGGAGAATTTGACGGTACCTGTGCTGGTAGTAATGTTAGACTTAAAGCAGAAGGAATTACCTGTGGTTGTGGCAAACAGGAAAGCTGCAATACTAATCTTGACAATGAAGATTCCGAAATCACTACAAAAAGTATTTCCTAAGACAAAATGTTTTTGCTGATCACATTCTGTGTCACTTTTTTAATTCAAACTTATTTCTACCTTTTCCTTTTCCGGAAATACACTTCTTTTAGGCAAGTAAAAAATAAAAAATCTGTTTCTGAAGTTAGTATTGTTATCTGCGCCAAAGATGAAGCCGATAATTTGAAAATTTCGCTTCCGGTTTTAGCCCAACAGGGGTTTTCAAAATATGAGATCGTACTGGTTGATGATGCCTCAACAGACACTACGCTCCGTGAAATGACTAGCTTCAAGCAAGCACATCTGGGTTCGAAATTTAGGATCGAGGTTATTCATATTTCTCAAAAAGATTCAAAAGGGAAAAAGAGTGCTTTGACCAAGGGAATTCTGGCGGCCCGCTATGATCAAATACTGTTGACCGATGCAGATTGCAAACCTGTAAGCCGGAAATGGATCGATCAAATGGTGGCCTCTTTTACAGAAAAAACTCGTATCGTATTAGGCTATGGAGCATACGATAAAATTGACCGTTCCTTTTTAAATAAACTTATACGTTTCGAGACTGTATTAACTGCCCTTCAATATTTTTCACATGCGCTCCACGGAAATGCCTATATGGGAGTTGGCAGGAATCTGGCATACAAGAAAAAAACCTTTTTAGAAGCTGGAGGCTTTGCTGATCATGTACATATCAAGTCTGGTGATGATGATCTTTTTGTTTCACAAGTAGCAAGAAACGATAACGTGGCTATTTGTGACCATATAGATTCCTTTACGACATCCAAACCTAAAACAACGTTCTCTGCATGGATCAGGCAAAAAAGAAGGCATATCACAACAGCAACCCACTACAACCTGAAAACAAAATTTTTATTGGGTATATTCTATCTGTCTCAACTATCTTTTTATGCCATTGGTCTGATTGCAATAGTATCTAAAACGTATCTTTTTATCATCATGCCTCTTTTTTTTATCAGATTTGTTTTTTGGTACATTACCTTTAGCAAAGCTGCAGCCAGATTAAATGAAAAAGATTTAATAGCTTTAGGTCCTTTATATGAAATTTCAATTATATTTATGCAGTTATATATATATTTTAAAAATATAATTTCTCCCCCTAAATTTTGGTAGTCAGTACATGAGCGACAACAAAGACATCAGTTTATTAATTGTTCAGGCAAAGAAAGGAGATCAAAAAGCCTTTAACGATCTCTTAAATTTGTACTGGAAGGATGTTTATTATTTTCAATTAAACAAATGTCAAAATGAAGATGAGGCTGAAGATATAACAATCAAAGCCTTTGCTAAAGCCTTTGACAAAATTGACAGCTTTGATGAAAATTTTCAATTCAACACCTGGCTCTATACAATTTCCAGTAACCTTTATATTGATCATATAAGAAAAAAGAAAACGGAAACTATTTCAATCAATAAGAACCGTGTAGAACTGCACAGAATTGTTGATGAGGATCCCAGCCCTTCTGACAAACTTATTCAGGAACAGAATTTGGCCCAATTAAAGGCTTACATTCTGCAACTTAAGCCTCATTATCAGGAAATGATCAATCTCAGGTATTTTCAGGAATTGAGTTATAAAGAAATGGCCACCCAACTGGATGAACCTATTAATAATATCAAGGTAAAGCTTTTGAGGGCCAAAAAACTACTGGCCGAGATCATAACTGGTAAATAAAATTTATTTTCCATGAACCCTAAGGTGAACACCATCATTAAAAACCTCGGTCCCGGATTAATTTTTGCGGGTGCTGCCATTGGAGTTTCGCATTTGGTGCAATCTACTCGTGCGGGTGCCGACTTTGGATTTGGATTACTCTGGGCCCTTCTTTTAGTCAATCTTTTTAAGTATCCGTTTTTCCAATACGGCCCACGATATGCAACAGCAACCGGTGAAAGTCTTATTGACGGCTATCAAAAGCTTGGAAATTGGGTACTTGTCACTTATTTTATCCTTACATTTTTAACCATGTTTACCATTCAGGCAGCGGTGACCATAGTAACGGCGGGTTTGGCGCATAACCTCTTTGGTATTACTTCAAATCTTACGCTGTGGAGTTTGATCATCACCTTGCTTGTCCTTTTAATTTTGCTACTAGGAAAATACAAGGCACTCGATCGAGCCATGAAGCTAATCATTTCTGTATTGGCCCTTAGTTCGGTCATCGCAGTATTTATTGCTGTTTCCAAAACAGGTCATAGCTATTCACTGTCGCCAAAAATTCCTCAAGGAGCAACTGAAATTGCCTTTCTTATAGCTTTCCTGGGCTGGATGCCGGCTCCTTTGGATATCTCAACCTGGCATTCGCTATGGACACTTGAAAAAAACAAAGTATCCGGAAAAAAAATAGGGAAAAAAAATTCTCTTATGGATTTCAATATTGGTTATATAACTACTGTGATTCTGGGAATTTGCTTTATGACTCTTGGAGCCCTGGTGATGTTCCACTCTTCTGAGGATATTAACTCCGGTGCAAGCGCTTTTGCCCAGCAGCTTATAAGCCTCTACACAACTAATCTTGGAAAGGGCGCCGCCGTTTTTATAGGAATCGCAGCATTTACCACTATGTTCAGCACCACACTAACTACTTTGGACGCTTCTCCGAGAGCCATGGCAAAGAGCAGTGAACTACTCACGGGAAAAAAGAATCGGTATTTTTATTTGTTTTGGATTATAATTCTTGCTCTTGGCACCATGATTATACTTAGTTATTTCAAAACAAGCATGATCACATTTGTGAAGGTGGCTACCATTCTTTCTTTTTTAACGGCTCCTTTTTATGCTATTGCCAATTTTATGCTCGTAAAAGGGAAACATATGCCCGAAAATGATCGCCCGTCAAAATATTTGAGCCTGCTCAGTTATCTGGGAATTTTATTTCTTGTTTTTTTTAGTATTTGGTATTTAAGCAGTCTCTGAATCAATTAACTAAAAACATTAAAAAAAATAGGTATTATCTTTGAGTTATAATTACAACGCCACAAGGAATAGTAAAATTCTTCAATGAGTCTAAAGGGTATGGATTCATTACTGAAGAGGGTTCGAAAAGAGAGCATTTTGTTCGCATTTCTTATTTAATTCATAAAGTTAAAGTAGGAGATGCCATTGAATTTGATCTAAAGAAAGGTGAAAAAGGGTTAAAAGCGGTAAATGTAAAGACCATTTAATGCTTGGTTTTATTTTTTTTTAATGTCTTTAGAACCTGCCCCTCCCGATAGGTTTTATTTGTGCTTTTACGTAAATGTTGAAAACAATGCACCAAACATGACAAATATCAGCTAAAATGAACATTCTATCTTTATTTTTGCAGATTGCTGATGAACTAATATGTTATCATATTAATCAGAGATCAGCATGAATATCAAATTACAATTACTAAAAAATCAATAATGTCTACAAAGCACACATTTCATATACCAGTCATGGGTACCGGATTTACACTGGATACCCCTTTAAAAGTTTCGCCTTACGGAATGGACTCTGTTGTTTCCATTGTCGATGACGTTCTCATCGAAAACCTTAGGAAAACCTATTGTGAAAAATTTGAATTACCCTATCAAGCCATTACGAGCAAGATCGAAGATTTCAGAGCAAAACGGATTACTTCCTATTTGAACTTATTACAGGAATTAGCTGAGAAGAAATTTAAACAGATCAAGGATTCGACTTTTGAAACCAGCATGGAGATCAAAACCTACTTCAGCATGCTACCTGACAGCTCTTCTCTGAAACAACAGTTTAACGAACTAACTGAGAAAAATACCGCATGGAAGGAAGTTAAAAACTGGGCAAACAAGCATCTTACCATGGGAAGCATTGATGTGAACATCATGACCAAATTAGATAAAGTCAATTATAAAGAAGGTGAACAATTAGCCAACGAATACAATGATGCTCATGCAGCATTAAGAGGATTTGCGCAAAGCAATCTCGAATCTTCAGTGATCTTATCTGCAGGAATGAATCCCAGGCTTTACAGCTATATGGAAAATTTTGATGATTTTTTCCCTAATGAGAATGGAGATCTCAAAAAGAAGATCGTGATCAAGGTGAGTGACTACAGATCTGCTTTGATACAGGGAAAATTTCTTGCAAAAAAAGGCCTTTGGGTGTCTGAATACAGAATTGAATCAGGTCTGAATTGCGGAGGTCATGCTTTTGCAACAGAAGGTTATTTAATGGGCCCTATTCTTCAGGAATTCAAAGATAACAGAGAGGTACTGATTGATGCAGTTCACAGCATATTGCTACCGGCCTTGGCCCATAGAAATAAAATACAACCCAGTTCGCCACTGGAATTAAAGATTACAGCTCAAGGAGGCGTGGGAACTGAGGAAGAGCATCAATTCCTGATCGAACATTACGATATTGACTCTGTAGGTTGGGGCAGCCCTTTTCTGCTAGTTCCGGAAGCTACAACTGTTGATGATGTAACTTTAAACAAATTGGCAAATGCCACTGAAAAAGATCTGTATCTAAGTAATATTTCTCCTTTGGGGGTGCCTTTTAATAACCTTAAGGGGAATTCCAAGGATATGGAAAAAGATCAAAAGATTGATTCCGGAAGGCCGGGTAGCCCCTGCCCAAAAGAATTTCTTGCCTTGAACAATGAATTCTCAGACAAGTCGATGTGTACCGCATCACGTCAATATCAGAGAAAAAAAATCAAAGAATTGGATGAGGAAGATTTGGCCCCTGATACATACAAAAACAAATTTCAAAGAATTGTAGAAAAATCATGCCTCTGTATGGGCTTAGGAGCGGCCACAGAGCAAATTCACGGAATACAGACAGAAAGGCCCTCAAAAGGCGTTGCTGTATGTCCTGGACCGAATATGGCCTATTTCTCAAAAATTATGAGTCTTAAAGAAATTACGGATCATATTTATGGGAGAATCAATATGATTTCTCATAAAACCAGGCCCCACATGTTTTTAAAAGAACTCAAACTATATACTGAACATCTAAAAACCAAGATTGAAGATACTCAAGGTGAGCTCAACAAAAGGCAGGAGAAATATCTCTTATCATTTACTGAAAACATGAAAGAAGGGATTGACTATTATCAACAACTTTTCTCAAAGATGAAAGACAAGTTTCAAGCATCAAAGTCAGGTATACTGAATGATTTACAAAGTCATATGATGCATCTTGAATATCTTGAGAATGAAATCAAAAAACTAACAGCTGCGAAGCAAGAAATTTGATTAATATAATGATGTAATGATCTATTGTTTCATTACATCATTATATCATTAATCTTTAGGTGCTGCAATAGCATGATCGTTTTGGCATCCTTGATCTCTCCAGAGGAGATCATGCCCATGGCCTTTTTAAAATCAACTTCTAAAACCGTTATATCTTCTTGTTCATCTGCCAAACCTCCTCCCTCACTAACTTTGTCGGAATCATGATATTCAGCGATGTAAAAATGAACAATCTCAGTTACTGCACCGGGCGACATATAGGCCTCAAATATCTTTTCTACCTTACTCACCCTAAACCCGGATTCCTCTTCAGCTTCCTTAATGACACAGGTCTGAGGATCATCACCATCTAACAAACCGGCACAAGCTTCAACCATCATTCCAGACATATTACCATTGAGATAAGTGGGCATTCTGAATTGTGAAATAAGAATTACGGTTTGCTTTTTCTTGCTATACAAGAGAACTGTTGCTCCATTTCCCCTGTCATAAGCTTCTCTAGCTTGCTCCACCCATTCTCCATCAGGCATTTTATAATCAAATACAATCTTATTCAGGGTATACCAATTATCAGAAAGAAGTACCTTCTTAATATTCCTTATTTTCGAATTCATGAGCAGATCAGCGAATGAGTTTTTTATATTTAATTCTTTTAGGAATCATATCACCACCTAATCGTTTCTTTTTATTCTCTTCATATTCAGAAAAACTTCCTTCGAAATAGTAAACTTCAGAATCTCCTTCAAAGGCCATGATATGTGTACATACCCTGTCAAGGAACCATCGATCATGCGAGATGATAACCGCACAACCTGCAAAATTTTCCAGTCCTTCCTCTAAAGCTCTTAATGTATTAACATCTAGATCATTAGTTGGCTCATCTAAAAGTAATACATTACCTTCTTCTCTCAAAGTCATCGCTAAGTGCAACCTGTTTCTTTCACCTCCTGAAAGCGCTGAAACCTTTTTGTTTTGTTCTGATCCACTGTAGTTAAAACGTCCGAGATAAGCTCTGGAATTTACCATTTTACCTCCCATCATCATCATCTCCTGTTCATCAGAAAAGTTTTGCCAAATCGATTTATCAGGATCGATATTCGAATGACTTTGATCCACGTAAGCTACTTTAGCCGTATCACCCACCTTAAATTCACCCTTATCTGATTTTTCCTCTCCCATGATCATTTTAAAGATGGTGGTCTTACCAGCACCGTTCGGACCTATGATACCTACAATACCATTAGGCGGTAACTTAAAATTGAGGTCATCATACAATAATTTGTCACCAAAAGCCTTGGAAACCCCTACAGCATCAATAACATTATTCCCCAAACGAGGCCCGTTAGGAATATATATTTCAAGTTTCTCTTCTTTCTGACTCTGGTCCTGACTCATCAGTTTGTCATAACTCGACAATCTCGCCTTCGATTTGGCATGTCTGCCTTTCGGCGCCATTCTCACCCATTCCAGCTCACGCTGTAATGTCTTTTGTCTTTTCGAAGCAGTTTTCTCTTCTTTCGCCATACGATCAGACTTTTGCTCCAGCCATGAGGAGTAATTGCCCTTCCAGGGAATGCCCTCGCCCCTGTCAAGCTCCAGAATCCAACCTGCTACATTGTCAAGAAAATAGCGATCGTGGGTTACAGCGATGACGGTTCCTTGATATTGAGCAAGGTGATGTTCAAGCCAGTGCACAGATTCTGCATCCAGGTGGTTGGTAGGTTCATCAAGTAGCAACACATCCGGTTGTTGTAACAATAGTCTGCACAAGGCCACCCTGCGTCGCTCCCCTCCAGATAAATTCTTAATAGGAACATCGCCATCAGGGGTTCTTAAGGCGTCCATTGCGATTTCCAGTTTGGTATCAAGCTCCCAGGCATTTTGCGCATCAATTTTATCTTGCAAACCAGCCTGTTGAGCCATTAATTTTTCCATTTTATCAGCGTCCGAATAAACTTCCTCAAGACCAAACATATCATTGATCTTATTGTATTCATCCAATATTGCAACGGTTTCTGCTACGCCTTCTTTTACAATATCCATAACAGTTTTACTCTCATCCAAAATAGGTTCCTGAGCAAGATAACCAACTGTATAATTAGGAGCAAACACTACATCTCCCTGATAATTTTTATCCAAGCCTGCAATTATTTTTAACAAGGTCGATTTTCCTGATCCATTTAATCCCAGTATACCAATCTTAGCCCCGTAGAAAAAACTTAAATATATATTTTTCAGGACCTGCTTATTTGTTCCCTTATAGGTTTTACTCAATCCCGACATTGAGAATATCACTTTCTTATCATCTGACATACTATCTTCTATTTAATTTTACTTTTTGGATTACAAATATAACAATCACTTTTGTTAATTCTCTTCTGGAATTGCTCTTTAAATGAAACTATCTCAAACCAATTTTTAAATTCAAATCAACCAGATTTTATTAGATAAATTGTTTAGAAAAAAAACTTACAGAAGCCTAAACATCCCACCGAAATCATAATTTGATCCAATTTAATATACAAATATATACTTAAATTGAATACACATAATCATCTCAAAATAAATTACTTGTATGATTATTTTTTAAATGATTACTTTTATTTTATTTTCTGAACAGCCATAAAAATACGGAAGAAATCAATGGTAACCATGGTCATGTTTAAAAATTACAGCATCATATGTGAGCATTTAGGTACGAAGCTTAAAGTCGTATAAACTTACCTTGTTTTATTCTGTGTACACCAAACAGCAATTTAATAATGATCTTTTTATACCTATATTTAGCAGACGTTTAAGGGTGTGTGAATCCTATAAATCAATATTCTAAAGTCTAACCCAAAATCATACTTGTAACGCCATGTTTATGACAACCCGAATTCTGATTTTATTACTTCTGATAATCAACACCTCAAATCAACTTATCGCCCAACAAAAGCAACATGACTTATCTATCGAGCTAACTGTAGACAGTTCTCTCAAAGAATCTTTCCAAACAGAGGGAAGAATTTTTGTTTTTTTAAGTCAAAATCCAGATTTGGAACCCAGAAATCAAATTTGGCCGAATCCATATAGCAGGACCCATATCTTTGCTAAAAATATTGATCAATTCAAACCGGGAAACTCATTGAAGCTGAATAAGGTAGATACATGGGTTAAAACTAGCGATTGGAGCCTGAATGAAATTCCTGAAGGTACTTATTACGTACAATTGCTCTGGGACCAGGATAAAAATGAAAGTAGAACAAATGCTCCAGGAAATCTTTATACCAAAAAGGAGAAGGTCGTTTTGGATAAAGCAAAGAATATCAAATTTATACTTGACCAAAAAATTGCTCCACGATCACTAAAAAACCATGAGCTTTCGAAATTAATCGATCTTAAGAGCGACACTTTATCAAAATGGTGGAATAAACCCATGCATGTAAAGGCCTCTGTTTTGCTCCCTCATAATTATGACAAAAACAAGACATATCCGATCAGATACAATGTAGCGGGATACGGGGGCCGATATACACGTATAAATCGCCTGATTTCAAATAAAACCTTTATGGATTGGTGGGATTCAGATGAATCGCCCCAAATCATCAGTGTATTTCTTGACGGGGAAGGTCCCTTTGGAGATTCTTATCAGATGGATTCTGACAACAGCGGACCCTACGGCTATTCACTTATTCATGAGTTAATTCCATTTGTTGAAAAATCATATCGGGGAACAGATTCCATGACCACAAGGTTTGTGGATGGTTGTTCAACCGGAGGATGGGTTTCATTAGGACTGCAATTGTATTACCCCGATGTATTCAATGGTGTATATTCTTATAGTCCTGATGCTATTGACTTTGAAAATTACCAATTGGTCAACATCTATAAAGAAACAAACGTCTACACCAATGAATTTGGATATCTAAGACCTATCATGAGAGATGTGAATGGAGAACCATTGCTTTCCATAAAAGACTTTATAGGCTATGAAAATGTTTTTGGATCGTCGAATACTTATTTGAATTCAGGAGGGCAATTTAGCGCCCATACTGCCTTATACAGCCCAAAAGGCATCAATGGATTACCACAACCTATGTTCGATCCCGAAACTGGCACAATTGATTCATTGGTCGCCAAATCCTGGGAAAAATATGATTTCAAAAAATATGCAGAGAAGAACTGGGCTGAGCTTGGACCTAAATTACAAGGTAAAATATATATCTGGATGGGTGATATGGATGATTTTTACCTGAATACAGGAACAAGAGGGTTTGATGACTTCATAAGTGCGTCCAGCGAACCCAAATCTGATGCTGTAATTGAGTTTAGCCCAATGGAGGGTCATTGTTGGCAGTATTCGCATAAAAAGGTCCTGCTTAAAATACAGAAAAAGATTAATAGTTTACGACCATAAACCAGCATGGAATATTAAAAAAAAACCCGCCATAAAGCGGGTTTTTTTTTAATATTCCAATTTCTTCATATAATTGATCTTCCTTTTCCAAGTCTCCAAAGATTTTTTATACTCCTCAATATTATTATACACATTTTTAATAAGAGGATTATCTTGACTGGCATTTGAAATAAAACTTATATTGTTTTCCAATTGCTTGATTTCCTTTGTTGTTTCATCAATCTTTCTTCTTATAAACAATTGTTCACTATCAAGTTTTCTCGCATTTCTTTGATCAACCATCGTGTCTACTGAGCTTTTAAATCTCAAAAAAGCGACTTCATCTTTACCAATATCCAATTTTTTATAAGCAGTATCAAGTAATTTATGGAATTTAGCATCAAGATGTTTCACTTTATGAGGCAGAACGCCAAGAGCCCTCCAATCATCCAAGCCTTTTTGAACAAAGTCAAGTGAAAGCTCTTTTCCGATCTCGATCTGTTCCTTTAAGGACTCCATAAACTCCTTCTTCTCTTCAATGATCGCTGACTGGTCATTATCCATCACATTTTTCTTCTCATGCAACCTGTCGAAATAAGAATTACAAGCATCTTTAAATCGTTTCCATATCTTATCTGAATCCTGTCTTGGTACGTGACCAATCTTTTTCCACTCAGCCTGAATTTTTTTGAAAACCTCAGTAGCAATATCCCATTCGTCACTGTCCTTTAATGATTCTGCTTGCTCAACAAGAGTAATTTTCTTCTTCAGATTTTCTACTTGGTCTTTTTTTATTCCCTTGTAGAAATTGTTCTTTTTAGAATTAAATTCACGCGTGGCTTCTCTAAAAAGTTGCCAGATTTCTTCATTTTTCGATTTGGGCACCTTTCCAATAGCAAAGAATTCATCTCTCAGTGCCTCAAGTTCTTTAATACTAGCTTGCCAGTCTTTGTGGTTTTTGTTCTTATCATGATCAATGGCTTTGATTTTATCAATAAGTACCAGTTTCAAATCAACATTCGCTTTGAATTTTTCATCTAGCTGGTCTTGGAAAGCATGTCTTTTTTTATGGAGCTTCTTCGTTGCTTCACTAAACTTATGCCAAACTTCTTCTCTGAACTCGCGTGCAACCGGCCCGATATCTTCTTTCCACATTCTGTGAAGAACCTGTAATTCTTTGAAGGCGTGATTTACATCTTCCTCCTCGGCCAAAGCTTCAGCCTTTTTTATCAGTTTTGATTTTTCCTCAAAGTTATGTTTAAAATCAAGATCTCTAAAATCATTATTTAAATGCAGGAGGTCGTAAAATCTTTCAACATGATGGTGATAGGTTCTCCATACATCGTTGTATTTTCCATGAGGAATTTGCCCCACTTCTCTCCAACGATCCTGAAGGTTCTTGAAGTCTTTGTACATAGTGGAGGATTGTGCATTATCGATCAAACTTTTAAGTTCATCGATAAGCAATAATTTTAATTCCAGATTCTCCTTCTGAGCTCTTTCCAGACTCTTATAATATTGCTGACGTTTTCTCTTGTATTCATTCAGTAGTTCATCAAATTGGTGTTTAACCGGCTCCGAATAAAAGAATTCAGTCACCTCTCCCCCTGCTTTAACAAAGGCTTCTTTTTGTTCTTCAATGAGAGATTTGAATTTTTTCTGAAAACCTATTTTCAAGCTTTCAAGCTGATTCCTAACATCTTTGATGTCAAACTCATTCAAAAGTTTTTTCATCATTTGTACAATTCCATCCAGCGATAAAACTGACAAATCAAATTCAGGTATTTTGTTGGCTATTGATTTTGAAGGGGTTATTTCCTTTGATTCTTCTACTTTTTCTGTGTTTTCCTCAACTGCTACAGTCTCCTGTACGACAGGATTCTTCTCCTTCTCAAATTCCTTATCAACACCTGGCTCTACTATTGCAGAATCCTCCTTCTTTGCAGGTTCTTCTTCAACGTTTGATTCTGCAGGGATTTCGTCA